>CAYXMB010000064.1:0-7547 GCA_964466085.1 uncultured Ruminococcus sp. | reverse complement strand
GTTCAGCTTAACAAGCTTTCCGCTCTTTAAATATTTTCTGACCGAAAATTCGGGCAAAAACGAAACGTAGGGCTCCTTCATGAGAAGGCGCATTATCATATCCGTATTTTCAAGTTCTATCGTCGGTTCGATGTTTATCCCGTGTTCAACGAGGGCATTGTCGAAAAGAGAACGGTAATTTTCGCCTTTCGGTGTGAGAATAAACTGCTCACCTGTCAGCTCAGACATACGAAGCCTGCTTGATTCGGCAATGCGTGCGTTTGGATTTGTAACGAAGATTATCGGCTCTTTTTCTTCTCTCACCCGTACCCAGTCGTTGCTTGGGGTTTTATAGTCGAGAAAATACGCAAGGTCTATATCGCATCTTCTTATCATCTTTTCAAGCTCTGCCGATGAGCCTTCACTTACCGAAATCACGACTTTCGGGTACATTTTTTTGAACTTCCGTATAACTTCTATGAGGACCGCACTCAAAATCGTCCCGACGACTCCGAAGCGTATCACTCCCGAATGCTGTTCCATTGCGGTGTTGAAACTTTCGGCACGGTTCATTGCCGATACCGCTTCGCTTGCATACTCGATAAAGGAGTTGCCGTATTCGGTGAGTCTCACCGATTTTCCAATTCTGTCGAACAGGGAAACGCCGAGTTCCGATTCGAGCTGCTTAATCTGAACGGTTACCGCAGATTGTGAATAACCGAGTTTTTCGGCGGCTCTTGTAAAGTTCTTGAGTTGTGCGACTTCAAGAAACGTAACGAGATTTCTTATTTCCATTGTGCCTCTCCTTGTGTTATTAACAAAAATGATTGAAATGCAATTATCGATTAATTTTTGCTCACATATATCATATAATAAAAAAATGTAATTGTCAAACGTTTTTCGATTATTTTTCGGAAAAATCCGAGAAAAATTATAAATATCGGAGAAAAGAAGCCCGCCGTCCAAAACACGGCGGGATTTTCGGATTTCATTTTATTTTTTGCTATCGGATTCCATGAAGTAAGTGGCTTCCATATCGGCAAACGAGAGCGCAAGCGCAAGAGGGAATTTTTCAAAAGCTTTTCCGACGTTTCGCGAATCCTCCGTGCCGGAGAATCCCATGTGATATCTTATGGCAAACGCTTCTTCTCTCGTGAGCTTCATATATCCGGAAATAACGTAAACCGATTTTTCGCCGTGACCGTACGGCAGAGAATCGTCGAATTCGAAAGTGGGCACTTTCTGCCATACGCCGAATTCGTCTTTCACGTTTCGAAATCCCGGTTTGTAAACCTTTACTTTGCAAAGGTCGTGCAGGAGCGAAACTATCGCAATGCTTTCTTCCGAATAAGAAAGTGCATAGTTTTCTTTTACTCTTTCCCGTTCAAGGTAGTCTTTCAGGCAATCGTACACATTCAAGCTGTGGTCGCAAAGGCCTCCTGCATATGAGCTGTGGTAGCGCTGGCTTGCAGGTGCTTCGAAAAAGTCCGATGCGGGTGAGAGCAGGTAGTCAAGTAAAGCATCCGAGCCTTCTCTCTTTATTTTCGACTTATACAGTTCGACAAAACGTTCTTTTGAATCCATATTATCCTCCGTCATTACTTTCTACAGTATTTTACCACGCCTTTCGCATATTGTCAAAGCATTTTAAGGGCAAAATTCAAAAATAAAAAATTTAAAAAAGTTTGAGAAAAATTGCGGAAAGCGACGTTAGTAAAAATGTAGAAAGGAAAATGCGGGTTACGTGAAAAAATTAAGTCAAAATCAAAAAGCTTTCGCCGAAAACTTGAACTGTCGCGTGAATTATGGTAGAATAGGAAAAAGATTCATGCGGGGGTGAAACAAAATGACGGATAGGATAATACCCGAAACGGAGCACGGCGAAGTTTTTTCGGACGAAAACCCGAATACCGACTACGGTTTTGAGGACGTTCCTTACGATGAAAAGACAGGTTTCGGCAGACCCTCCGAGAAATACGAGGGTATGAACGTTTACTCCGACGAGGGGAAGAGAAGATATTGCGGTCCTTTGGTTGCCGACACCGTAAAAGGCGTCAGCCTTGATGACCTTCTTGAAAAACACGGTATGATGATAAAATACACCGATGAGCGGTACAGCGAGCTCTACGCCGCACTTAAGTCGGGAATCGACGGCAATCGGGGAATCGACGAGGACGTGTTCAACGATATCTTTTTCGGTAAAATCAGCGCTATCGTAAAGAATTGCTACAATAAATTCAAATGTTCTTTCGCATGTGAACATATCAACGACGTTTTCATCGAGGCGTATATGCTGATTTACAAAAAGTCGATTCATCATTTTTTCCTGAATCCCGCTCCGGATTTACCGAAAGACGAGGTATCGTATCTCAAATGGTGCAAAGTTTGCATAACGAATAATATTAAAAGCAAGCTTCGGGGAAAACGTAAAATCGACCTTGCGTATTTGCGTTTCGACGGCTTTGACGGGGAAGATGCCGATAAGGATGAATATATAAGAAATCTTCCGTCGGAGGATCCGACGCCCGAACAGACCGTCATAATGCGAGATACTCTGGGGGAGATTTTCTCTTACGTCGCATCGCTTAACAGTAAGCCCGAAAAAAAGCTTACATGGATTGCAATTCATCTTCTTATTTTAAGCGGAACGGCATTCGACAAAATCTCAGCAAATCATATTATATATGAGGAATGCGCCGAAATGACCCTTGCCGAATTCGCAAATTACGTTCTTTCGCTTGCCGACAAAATCGAATGGCTTGATTTCGACAGTTGCAGTGCCGAAAAACTTTGCAGAGAGATTATCGGTGAAAGCAAAGACGGTGAAACTCGAATGAAAAATCTTGTTTCAAGCGAAGGCGAAGGCGCTTTTCTCAAAAAAATCAGCGACTGGGTTTTCAAAATCAACTCGTCGCTTAATCAATTACGTATTGCGACACTTTAGATAATAGACAAATGTAAAAAATAAAGAAAGCGGGTTAATAAAATGGAAAACCGTTATTTTGAAGCAGAGCACATAAACGAGGTCGGTATGCTTAAATATATTGCCATGAATAATCTTTCGGGCGGGAACTTGGCATTTGCAAGGCTGATTCAAAAACACCTTTGTCTCTGTGAAGCTTGCAGGCGAAAAATGATATTGCTTGAAAAACTGTCGGAGGCATCCGATGCACTCGGAAAGCACGAAAGAGCGATATCCGTAAAAGAAAATTTTAAAAAATTGAGTGCCGGTATTGCCGAAATTCAAGTGTCGGAGATAACACGGAGTGCGGAAGCGTCCGAAGAAAAGAAAATCGGATTTTAATGAAGAAAACAGCGAGGGTGCGGCAGATTGCCGCACCCTCGACTTGTAATTTTGACAAATGACTTTTCAAAACCGACTGTCCGTTAACCGTGTTTTTGCTGTTTTGACCAAATTTTCATAACGAGTCTGTGAGGAAGAATTTTGACAAGAAAAACCTGGAACTTAACGGGAAAGCCGTGAATCGAAACGTCTTTCTTTGTCTTGTAGAGGTCTTTTATTGCCGTTTTGACAATATCTTTTGCTTCGTATAAAATGTTGAAATAGGTTACCGCATCGGAGCTTGTCGCTTCGGCTCTTGCGAAAAAGTCGGTTTTCACCCATCCCGGGCATACCGCCATTACCCGTATTTTTCGATTTTTCAACTCTTTGTTTAAAGCTCTCGAATAGCTGAGCACAAATGCTTTCGTTGCTGCATAAACGTTCAGATAAGGTACCGGCTGAAATGCCGAGAGAGAGTCGAGCTCAACGATATTCGAACCGCCTTTCATATAGGGCAGAGTAATTTCCGTCATTGCAACGAGCGCCTTGCAGTTTAATTCAATCATATTCATCGATTCCGCAAGCGGAATTTGCTCATAATTTCCGAATTTGCCGAATCCGCTGCAATTCACGAGAAGTCCGACGTCGGGCTTCTTTTCTTCGAGTGTTTTTTCGTATTCCGAGAAAGATTCGGAAACGGTCAAATCAAGCGAAATCGGGAAAATAGGCGTTTCGACTTCGGACTTTAGGGATTCAAGTTTGTCTTTTCTTCTTGCGATAACCCATATTTCATCGAATTTTTTTGTTTCGGAAAGTTGAATTACGAATTCTCTCCCCATTCCGGAGCTTGCTCCGGTTACAATTGCAATACTCATATTTACCTCCCGCCGTGACGACGTTTTTCTTTTTTATATTTTACCACATTTTTTTCCGCAATGCCACTTTTTTTCGAGAATATTCGCTCTGTCTCGGTTGACTTTCTCCGTTTGGCATGTTATTATAATAATAACCGATAAAAAACGTGTAAAACGTAAAACGGAGGAACTGATAAAATGAAAAAATTCTTGACCGAATTCAAAGAATTCATATCAAAAGGCAATGTTATGGATATGGCTGTTGCCGTTATAATCGGCGCCGCATTCGGCAAAATCGTCACAAGCCTTGTCAACGACATTATTATGCCCGTAATCGGTCTTATCACCGGCGGAATTTCGGTTTCCGATTTGAAATGGGTAATCACAGCTGCCGACGAAGCGGCGGGCGTTGCCGAATGTTCTTTAAATTACGGGGCTTTTTTGCAGAACGTGATTGATTTTCTTATAGTATCTTTTGTTATTTTCGTAGTTTTGAAGGCTTTTCTCGCCGCTAAAAATTTGGTTATCAAGAAAGAAGAGAAAAAAGAAGAAGAAAAAGAACCCGAAGAAACCGAGCTTGACGTGCTTAAAGCTATAAGAGATTCTCTCGCCGACAGGGAAGAAAAATAATTCGCAGGGCATTTGTTTGTCGAAAAGTGTGAATTTGCCCCGCTGCAAGAAAAAATTTTTATTACATATTGCAAATCGGCGGTTTTTATGTTATAATCAAATCGCAAGGTATTCTCCGTCGTGAGCGGAGGTGCACACAATAATATTTTATTTTCAGGAGGAAAGAAAGAACAATGAAAAGATTTCTTTCGTTATTCATCGCCGTAGTGATGGTAGCTTCGATGTGCGTTTTTTACGTTCCCTCAGCTTCCGCAGCTACACTTGATGCTCACAACGTAGGTCTTGAAATTCCGTATTTCAGCGGTACTGCAAAGTTCCAGGATCTCGCCGGAAAAGCAGTAGCGGGCAAACCCAATATGAGTGAGCTGTTCGACGAACCCGAAACCTTTAAAGAGGGTACGGGTGACAAGGTTCTCGTTCTCGACGGCATTATCGACGAGGGTGAATGGGGAACACCTCTCCTTTCCATCAACAGTGAGAATGCGGCTCAGATGGGTACAACCGTTGCATCTGCCGAAAACACCTACTATTGGCACGTTGCCGAAACGCTGACCGGTACGGGCTTTAATCCCGACTACAACCTCAGCTTCGACATGTGGATGGCATGGGACGAAGAATATTTCTACGTTGCGGCTGTTGTCGACGACTATGACGGTATGTTCAATAAGAACAGCGAAGAAAACATTTGGAACGGTGATACGCTTCAGATAAGAATCGACCCCGACGGTCCTAACTCCGTTGTTAACGGTCAAGGGTACGATGCATCCGTAAATGCATATCCTTGGGGCTCGGCTGTCAGAGGCGGTGACGACCCCGCTAATCCGGGTGCGGAAATTAACGGCGGTAAGGTTCTCAATCTCGGCGCATCCTATTGCGGTCCGTCGACGAACAGCGGAAAACCTTGCTTCTATGATATGTCTCCGAGATACAATCCTCACAGAGAAGCCGTTCTCCTCGAAGACGGTACAGTTGACCGTTATGAAACAACATATGAGCAGCACGACGCAAGATACGATGCCGCAGAAGAGAATCCTTTCGGTTCCGTTCTCGGCGCAATCCGTCCTATCAGAACGGCTGTTGCAAATGCATCTAAGCGTTACGTTACGACTTACGAATTCGCTATTCCGTGGACTATGATGGACGGAAGCATGTATGAATATTCTTACGACGAAGCAACCGGAGTCGAAACGGTTAACCTCAAAATGACAAACTATGAGCCCGCAGCAGGCGACGAATTCGGTATGTCCGTTGCGCTTCTTAATGCTGCAATCGGCGGTTCCGAATACAACTCGTACCTCACATGGGGTTCGGGTATCTGCGGTTCTCAGATGGGTGCAGACCGTGGCACAGCCGGCGGTTCCAACTCCATTGTTCTTGTATCCGACGAACTCGGTACTACCGGTTGCGAGCACACGTTTGAACCCGCAAACTGCGTAGACCCCGAAATCTGTTCGAAGTGCGGCTACAAGAGACTCTTCTCCGTAGGTCACGATTACGAATGCGTTATCAACACCGAGCTTGCTCACGGTCAGAACGGCGTTATCACCGGCACGTGCAAAACTTGCGGTGACGTTCACGTTGCAACGACATATTCCGATGCCGGTAACACGAGATGGACTTGGTCAAAAGCTCTCAACGACAGTCAGTGGAGCATGTACGACTATGCTTATGAAAACGAGGACGGCAGCCCCGTCTTCAACGATGACGGTACAAGTAAAACGAACGTCGTAAATTACAACGGCGATATCGTTTACGACTTGAGCGACGGCCTCAAAGGTACGTATTTCCAGATTAACGACAGTGTTAAAACTCACTCTTACAAGTACAGCGTAAGACTTACGGGTCTTGACGAGACGAACGGCGGCCTTTCGGGTGACCAGCTTCCTGCCGAAAACAATCATTATGTCAACGGCTTCTATAACTGGTTCGGCGGTTCACACAATGACGGTACGAATATGGTTTACGGTATGGACTATGCCGTAGGTTTCTTCCCCGAAACAATGACTTCCACAAAAGGTAAGTTCATGATTACGGAAGCTATCGGCGGTGTTATCGACAACACTAACCAGAAAGTCCTTGCCGAAACCGAAACTATCGATCTCGGTACCGATTGGCACGATTTCGTTTTCGTTTTCGACGACGAGAGCGACACGGTATGGTATTACATGGACGGCGAGCTTCTCCTTGCCGCATGGAATCCGGGTCTTGATATCGCAGGTAACGAAGTAAAAGATATCGTTAGAGTATTCTTCACATCCATGATGATGAAAGATTTGGCTGTCGGCGACAAGACTGCTTTCCTTGCAGAGCGCACACCTGTTGCAGCGAACGGTAAAGTTATTATCGACGGTGTTGAATACGGCGAGTACGCCGAAGGCGCAGTAGTTGAACTTCCGGTTCCCGCACTTAAGGCTGACAGCGGAACTTTCGAGCGTTTCTACAACTACACGTCCGATTCCGTTGAAGTTACGAGAAGTGAATATTCTTCGGCTAATACAACGGCAAACGGCAGAACTTATACGTTCACAATGCCTGCCGGAGACGTTGAACTCACGAGCGAATTCGTTCTCGTCGGCGACGTTGACGGTGACGGCCTTGTAGGTTCCAGAGACGTTAAACAGCTTAAGAAAATCGCTTCGTCCAAAGCATATGTTTCGGATAAACTCGAAGAAGCATCCGATACACAGCTTGACGGCGTTATAGGTTCTAAAGACATTAAGACCATTAAGAAGATCAGCGCATCTACCGCAGACATAACCAAATAATCGGTTTAAATTCGAGAGCCGCCTTCGGGCGGCTCT
>CAYXMB010000063.1:0-7574 GCA_964466085.1 uncultured Ruminococcus sp. | reverse complement strand
CATAAATTCCATAAAACCCTCCGTTAATATATAATCTCCGTTCTTGTATAATATTATATTCCAAAACTCGAATAATAGCAATACCGTTTTTCAAAATGAACGTGATTTTTTACGGCTTTACAAAGGCGGAACAGCGAAAATAGGTATTAATCTCCTTTTCGACGCTTCGAATCCGAAAAAAGCTGCCCGAAAGCCTTATGTTTTAAGGCTTTCGGGCAATCAAATTTTATTCGAATTCTATTGTTCCGCAAGGCTTGGGAGTTATGTCGTAGAGAACTCGGTTAACGCCTTTGACTTCGCTTAAAATGCGGTCGGTTATGTGCTTCAGAATATCGTAGGGAATTTCCTCAACCGTTGCCGTCATTGCATCGACCGTATTTACCGCGCGGAGAATTACGGGATATTCGTAAACTCTGAGACCGTCCTTAACACCGACACTCTTGAAATCGGGTACAACCGTGAAATACTGCCATACTTTGCTTGAAAGACCGCATTTTGCGAATTCGTCTCTCAAAATCGCATCGGATTCACGAACGAGTTCGAGTCTGTCTCTCGTTATAGCGCCCGTGCAACGTACTCCGAGACCGGGACCCGGAAACGGCTGGCGGTATACCATAGTATCGGGAAGACCGAGAGCTTTTCCGACTTCACGTACTTCATCTTTGAAAAGGAGTTTCAGGGGTTCGACAAGTTCGAACTTCAAATCTTCGGGAAGTCCTCCGACGTTGTGGTGACTCTTTACGGGGCCGCTTTCCAGAATATCGGGATAAATTGTTCCTTGAGCCAAGAATTCGATTCCGTCAAGCTTTCTTGCTTCTTCTTCGAATACACGGATGAATTCTTCGCCGATTATTTTACGCTTCTTTTCGGGCTCCGCAACGCCTGCGAGTTTGTCGAGAAAACGGTCTACGGCGTCGACGTAAATGAGATTTGCATTCATTTCGTCACGGAATACTTTTACAACCTGTTCGGGCTCGCCTTTTCTGAGAAGGCCGTGATTGACGTGTACGCAAACGAGATTTTTGCCTATTGCTTTTATGAGGAGTGCCGCAACGACCGAGCTGTCGACTCCGCCGGAGAGGGCGAGGAGCACTTTTTTATCTCCTACCTGTTCTTTGATAAGTCGGAGCTGCTCGTCGATAAACGCTGTCGCAAGCTCCTGCGTGTTGATCCTTTTCATTGATTCGGGACGTGTGTTGTTTTCCATTTCTTTTCTCCTACTTTTAATTTATAACATACAGGCATAGCCTGTAAATATTATCGTTTTTCTTTTTCTTTTCGGGATGATTCCTGTTTTATGCTCAAAGACGTGAATACGACTGCGGTAATAATGACTGCGGCACCTGTGATAATCACGGTATCGGTTATGTAATTTTCGGTTTCCGCTTCGCTTTCGGTTAAACCGATTTTTGTCGAAATTTCCTCTGCCGAGCTGTTTTTCGATATCGCCGAGATTTCGAAAACGTCAAATTCGGCATCACAGTCCGACTCAAAAGAAAGAGCTATATAGTCAATGCTTTCGTCATCGGGTAATATATCGGGATACAGACTCAGTGTAACCGCTCTGTCGGTCGGGACGGAAGTTTCGTATTCATAGTGCTTGTTACCCGAACCGAGAGTGGAAACTACGGATACGAAGCTGTTTTTTTCACTTTCAATATACACCGTAATATCAATGCTGTCAAGGGATTTCGGTTTTATCGGGGAATCAAAATACGAAAGAACCGTGCCGCTTTTCCCCTCACTCCCGTTTAATTTGCCGTGAAGCACCCGTATTCCGAGAGATTTGCCGTCTCGCGCGTGTGATGAAAATTCCGTTGTGAGCGACGTGACGTTTCCCGATGAAATAAAACCTTTGACGGAATACGAATTTTCAAAATCCCATAATGCAAGGGCATTTTGCTCCGTGTCGGTTGCAAATTCGACCGAACAGGCTCCTTTTACAAGGCATCTGTCGGAACCTCCGATATCGGCAGAGCTTACGGCGTCGATTATATCCGTCACGTCCGAATTTTGTTTTGTGAGTGAGAGCACGGCGGCTCTTATGCCGTACTTTGCGCATTTGTCAAATACCGAAGAGGCACTTTCCGTAATTTTTTCGGCCGAAACCTTGCTTTCGGGTTGCCAAAAGAGAATGTAGCCCGACGGCGTCGACCCGGTGCCTTGCACAAGGGAAGAATATATGCCGTAGGCGTCATCCGCCGCCGATTCCGGGCTGTTTTCACATTCGTAGGTTATATACCAGTTAAAAGAACCTGCGTTTGATATTGCGTGTGACAAAACGCTTGAAAAGAGAATCGGTGAATACGAATATTCTCC
Organism: uncultured Ruminococcus sp.; assembly: GCA_964466085.1. Classification (GTDB taxonomy): domain Bacteria; phylum Bacillota; class Clostridia; order Oscillospirales; family CAG-272; genus RUG14199. The sequence continues at coordinate 5,255 of CAYXMB010000063.1, read as the reverse complement.
GACACCCGTGAATTCGGCGTAGGATAAATTTCTCGCAACCGTTCTTTGGCGGCTTCCCGTATACCCGTCTCCGATTGCAACCGAAATAAAGGCATCGGAAGTATTCGCTCTGACGGTGACCGATGTCATTCTGAGAATCAGGGCGTAATTTTCGGCGTATGAAACCAAAGAATTAACGTTGCAATAATTGAAATCTCTGCTGTTTGCCCTTGTTCCGACGATATAACCCGCAACTCCCGAATACCTTGACGAGATGAAATCAATCAAAGTCATATACCTCATCGAAAGAGAATAGTCGGATGCGTTAAACGAATAAGCGTTTGATATATCGCTTCCGGTATCGGGACTTGTGCTTTCCAGAATTCTTATATAAGTTTGCACGCCCGATTTCAGTGCGAAATTGATTTTTTCGTCGATTTCGCCGATGTAGGAATTCGATATATATTTGTATCCGCCGCCGTAACTGTGAATTCTTCCTCCGGTGCCGTCTTTGCTTTCGAGTTTGTCGAGATATACGTCAACTACCGTGTGGGATGCGTTTGACGTAAATGAAGCGGAGCTGTTATCACTTTGAATTCCGAGCGGAGTTTTTCCCGATTTTACGTTGGGTGAGGCAACGGCGGGATAAGTACCGCTTGAAAGCTTTCGCACGTCATCTCCGTTTATCAATACAAGATAGAACTTGTAAAACGACGGATTAAGTTTCAGCTTTTCGGTTGAAATCGAAAAGCTGAATACGGTTGACATGGCTTTCGTCGTAAGAACTTCCGTCACATCGCTTTGCCATATATCTTCGGCAACGATACCGAGAGACGCTTTCATGTTTTCTGCAACGGTTGAAGAACGGAGCGTTCCTTCGATTTGAATTTTCGAAAAATCGGCTGACGACGTACATGACAGAATCGAGCCCTCGTTTTCGCCTTTAGAAAAAAGCTTTTCCGAAAACTTCGAAAATCCGATGCTGTGAACTGTCAGCTTTTCTCCGTCGCTTTCGGCAATTCCCGAAAAAGAGAGACGGTAGAAGTTTGTTCCGCTTGACGAATCGAATACGAACGGATAGGAATTTTGTCCTTCCGAAAGAGTTACCGTTGCAACGTCCGTGATATCGTTCTTCGACGTGTTTTTAACCGATAGGGTCAGAGTGCCGCTCTTTGCTCCGGAAACCGTGATAAGTGCCGTCATCGTGCTCGACGTTTCGGTGATTTCCGATGTAATGGACGAGTGGAATTCGGCACTGCCGTCTTTAACGGTAGGCAAAAGCTTTTTTTCGAAAACTTCTATTCCGATATCGGACGAAAATCTTTCGGCGGAAAATCTTTCTATATGCTCGTAAGAGTAACCGCCGTCGGCGTAAATTGTCGAAAGCTTAATCTGCGAAATTTCGGAATTTGATGAAAATGTGACGGTGAATGCGTTGACGGCATCGACTCCGTCGAAAGCCGATACGGGAATGAAAACGTCGTAATCGGCGCCTGCTTTTACGCTTCCTCCGACGGAAAAGTTTCCGACGTCGGTTGACAGCGTAATTTCAAAATCGAGTGTTTTAACGGCAGCGCCCGAAAAATTCACTCTGAAGAAAAGCTCATTGTAATTTGAAATATCGATAGGAGTGTTTTTCTTTACCGTAACGGAAACGGGCCATTTCGCACCGTCGGTTTTCGGTGAAATTTTTATTCCGCTTGAATTTTCGGAAATTTCGGACGTGACGTCGAAATTTTCAAAATCCGTTTCGACGTTGGACGGCGAAACCGATGCAACCGATTTTCTTCCTATTGCGAAAATACGTCCCGTGCTTAATTTGGAATATGCTTTGGCAGGTTCCGTGCTTTCCGTCGCATTTGCGGTCGGAAAAAGCGAAGCTGCGACAGGGATTAAAAAGAAAAGAGCGAGAGACAGAGCAACCGATTTTTTAAAAAACAGTCCGATGCTCATAACCTCGCCTCCCATATTCAAAAAAATTACTTTTACAGTATATCACAAAAAAACGGTGTTGTATATAAAATGGCGAAAATTTTTGTAAAAAAATAAAGAAATCGAAGAGCAAAGCTTGATAAAGGGAGAAAAGAATGGTAAAATATCCGAAAAGCCGCATTGTCGGCAACTACGTAAGGCGGTGAAAGTATGACCGAAAGACTGTTTGATGCCGATGCTTATATATCGGAATTCGACGCCGTTGTGCTTGCATGTGAAGAAAAGGACGGTGCTTTCGAAATCGTTCTTGACAGAACGGCGTTTTTTCCCGAAGGAGGAGGGCAGGACTCCGACGTCGGAACTGTCGACGGGGAGTACGTCATTCATGTTTCCGATATCAAAGGGGAAATCAGGCATCTGTGCAAAAGAAAATTCGAGACGGGAAAAACCGTTCACGGGAAGATAGATTTCAAAGAACGTTTCAGACGTATGCAAAATCATACGGGCGAGCATATTCTGTCGGGCGTTGCGCATAAAGAATTCGGCGTTGAAAACGTCGGATTTCACTTGTCGGAAAAATATATAAGAATCGACTACGATAAGTTTCTGACGGGAGACGACGTAGGGCGAATAGAGTATCTCGCAAACGAGAAAATATGGCGCAACTGTTCCGTTTCGGCATATTATCCGAGCAGAGAAGAACTTGATAAAATAACTTACAGAAGCAAAAAGGAAATTGACGGCGCACTCAGACTTGTCGTAATCGAAGATACCGACGTTTGCGCTTGCTGTGCTCCTCACGTTGCAAATACGGGTGAGGTCGGCATCATTAAGATTGTCAGTTGCACAAGATATAAAGGAGGGTGCCGAATCGAGGCGGTTTGCGGAAGCGATGCTTACGAACTTTTCGCAAAAGAGCACGGTATGCTATGCGATATGTCGAGAAGTATCGGTGCGAAGGCGGAAGCCTTGCCCTGTTTTCTTGAAAAGTCAATGCGCGAAAATGCAAACCTCAAACACAGTTTGGCAAATGCCGAAAAAGCACTTATGATGCATAATCTTGACAAGATAGGCAAATCGGACGGTAACTTCTGTTTTTTCTTCGAAAGTGCCGAAGTGCCTGTAATGCGGGAGTTTTTAAACGAAGCCGTTAAACGGTGCGACGGAATTTGCGCCGCTTTCAGCGGTAATGACGTCGACGGATATAAATTTATCGCCGCATCCGAGAAAGTCAACTTAAAAGACAAATGTAAAACAATCTCCGATGCGATTTTCGCAAAATGCGGCGGCTCACCTGTTATGATTCAGGGAAGTTCTGAGGCAAAACGTTCCGTCATCGTCGAATTTTTCGAGAATTTCGGCGTCTGACGCTTAAAATATTTCAAATAAAAACGTTCCGATATTACGGATTTTTTCGAAAAAATTAATGCTTGATACCTTAAATAAAAAGCCGAGCCCCGTTTCGGAGCTCGGTATTTTTATTTTGCACCGTCGCAGCGCATAACCGCACCGACTGTCGTAAACAGGATTTTGAGATCAAGCAAAATTCCTCTGTTCTTTGCGTAATAAAGCTCAAGCTGTTGGCGCTCTCCGCTTTCGTACGTCGAATTGCTTCTGCCGTTGACTTGCCAATATCCCGTGAGACCCGGTGTTACGGAGAACAGGAGACTTTGGCTCTCGCCGTAATATTTGACTTCTTCTTCGATAATCGGTCTCGGACCGACAAGCGACATCGTGCCTATGAGAATGTTGAAAAGCTGGGGCAATTCGTCGATGCTTGTTTTTCTTATGAATTTTCCGACTTTCGTTATTCTCGGGTCTTCGTCGAGCTTTATTTCCTTGCGGTATTTTTCAAGCTGTTCCTCAGTGAAATGTTTTTCGAGGTCATCGGCATCCGAAACCATTGAGCGGAATTTGTAAATAATAAATTCCTTGCCGTTCCTGTAGCACTTTCTTTTGTGAATGACTTTTCCGGGACTTTCGACAGCTATCGCAACGGCGGTTGCCGCAAACACGGGGGAGAGGAGAATTATTGCAATAACCGATACCGCAACGTCGAAAATTCTTTTTATTATCGGATATATTTTCGTTATGTAAAAAGATTCGTTGCCGTTTCGGTGCTTATCGGACAGCGAAACGTTTTCTTCTTTTTTATTAACAGTCGGCATTTTGCTCTCCTTTGCTTTTTCTTTGCATAAATCTACATATGAAGTATAGCACAAAAAGTCGTAAAATACAAGACGTATTTTATTCCAAAGCGAAAAACCGTGTGTTCAGTCGATTGTAACCGTTTTCCCTGCGGGAACCTTTATTTTTTCGAAGTCGGTTCTGAGCCAAACGTCTGTTGATGTCGGATTGTATACAACGGAGCAGTCGGCGCCGAATTTCAAATTCGACAGTGCCGTTACGTAATCGTAAATTTCGATATTCGTAGCATACCAAACTCCGTCTTTATTTGCAACGGAATTTATGCTTTTTTCGGCCTTTTCCCATTTTTCTTCCGTATCGATTTCATAGCTGTGCCCCCATACGTAGAGAAGGCGCATGGCGTCGAATTTCAGCGGAGCGAAAAATCTTTCGGTGATATCTTCGTTTAATCCGAAAATATGGCATGTCGGATTCCATGCCATGAAATCCTGAGGAATACCGAAAGCGTGAGTGTCATATGCCGTTCTTGAATATTCCATTCCGACGGCACGGCATTCGTCTATAACTTTTTGATCGAAATTCGAATAAGGGTAGGACATTCCTCTTACGGGATACTTGCACAGATTTTCGAGAAAGATTCTGTTGTTCACAATTTCCGCGCGGATTGCCTCCGCCGGCTGTCTTGCCGGAAAAGTATGATGCTCGCCGTGACAGGATATCTCATGCCCTTCGTAAAGCGTTTTGTAGTCTTTCGGATCCACAACGGGCTGTTCGTTGAATCCGTTGCTTGTCAGAAATCCGGGATTGCAAAGGTGAAAAGAGCCTTTCACCCCGTATTTGTTCATAAGCTCCACAAGCCTGTAATCTTCGTATCTTCCGTCGTCGAAGCTGAAAGTGACGGCTCTTTCGCAACCGCCGTACCAAATATCGGTTTCAATTCTTTTCATATAGGATACCGCCTCATGTTTTTTGTATCATTATACTCCGTATTTCCGATTTTTTCAACGGTTTTCGAAATATTCCGAATGTAAAGGTTGAAATGCCGAAAATTCGGATTGAATGTGAATTTTCGAGAATTTCGCTTAAACGCCGTGTGCGAAATTATTCTCTGCGAAGATGAACGTAACGGATTCCTTTTTTTCGTCCTGTTGATACCAAAGGGTAACGAGTAACGTATCATCGGGCAGAACGGTTAC
>CAYXMB010000062.1:0-7597 GCA_964466085.1 uncultured Ruminococcus sp. | reverse complement strand
AACTCATCACTGCTTTTTGCAATCATGGGAGATGAAAATTTACGGCATTCGTCCATGTCGGTTGTAACAATCGGCTTGTGAAGTGCCATGTATTCGAAAAGTTTAAGCGGAGAGGTTGCACGGGTTATATCGTTAATAACGAAGGGAATAGTTAAAATATCAAGTTCTGCGGCGTAGTATTTGAGTATTTTATAATCAATCGCACCCATGAACTTAACGTTTTCAAGCTCCAGAATTCCCGAATCATCAAGAGATGTATCGTATCTGACGCCGAACAAAACGAAAACGAAATCGCCTGTTTCGCAGATTTTTTTGATGAGGTCATAATCAATCCAATTTGCCATTGCACCGTAATATCCGACAAGCGTTTTTCCGCTTTTCTTCAATTTGAGAAATTCTTCGGATAATTCGACATCGTCCGACAAATCACTGAAAAATCCGTAATCGACTCCGTTTGCGGCAAATACGCAGTTTTTTTCGCCTCTTTTTGAAACGACATCGTGCAGAAGCACATCGGCGGTAACGACAACCGACACGTCGTCGGGAGAGCTCATGGCATAGTCGTATTTTTCGGATATGTTTTTCGGGAGCGTTTTCGTTCCGGCAAGATGCGGATTTATTTCGTCGATATATTCATAAAGAATACCGTAACCTTTTTTGCGAAAGCTTTCGACGTATTCTTTGCTCATTGTCCAGTCGGTTGAATAAAACTGTAAATATTTCGGCGTCTTTATTCCGTCAAGCCTTTCGAACAGCATCGAATAAATGAATGAATTGGAAAAATTGACGAGATAGAGGTTGTCGCTTTGTTTCTCAATTGCTTTTGTGTTGTCGGTCATTGACGTGACTTCGTAGAAAACGAGGCACTTAAGCCGTGAGGTTGCAAGGGCAATATGCTGAGGGCGTTGAAAAAGCGGAACGTTCCAGCCGAATGAGCCTCTCCACACAAGAACCCTTTCGAAATCTCCCGAAAGAGCTTCGTTAATCAGAGCTTCATAATGCTCTCTGTTTTTTTTGAAATCGCAACGGTAGCCGATTTTGAGCCTTTTTTTCAAAACACCGCTTGCATAGCGTGAAATTTTTCCGAACGCCACCTTTATGCCGTCCTTTTTCAGAACGGAAATAATTTTCGAAATTTTTTCTTTCATGATTTTCCTCATTTTATATTCAACCGAGAACGGTTCGCTGTAATTCAATTGATTTTTTACAGTATATCACATTACAGATAGAAAATCAATACTTTTAGTTTGACGCCGAAAGCGGGCGAATATCGTAGAATTGCAAGGCTTTCGACGGCAAACGTTCGGACTGCGGCAATGCGGAAACATATAAAAATTACATTGAGAGTTTCTCGGATGACTCGAATTTCGCATCAGCCGGTTCCGCTTTTTCGGCACACCGAAGTCGAAAATTAAAAGATTGTTTTGCTGTAAACCGTGTTGTATGGAAAACGGAGATGCCGTGACGGTGTAATTCACGGTTTAGAGTTTCGGACAAGCGGAAGAAGACGGAAACCCCGCCTATGGGGAGCGCCCTTTACGGCGTGCTTCCCACAGGCGGGGCGGTTTTTGTTATAAATTTTTCGAAGAAACCGCTGTAGTCCGTTTAATCGGGTTTTTTAAAAGCGCATGTAAGAAATCACGGAGCGAATATCGTCGACAACCGGAGCACCGCTTGCAAGAAGTTTTTCCTTCAAGTCGTGACCTTGTGAGTAGAGAACGCAGTCTGCGCATATTGCTTTTGAAGTTTCGAAATCGTGGAGCGTATCGCCGATGAAAAGCGCATTGAAGTTTCGGTTTTTCATCCATTCTTTCGCAAGTGCGATTTTTCCTCCGCCGTAAGTGTTATCGATTCCGAGAACGGTTTCGAAAAATTCCGAAACTCCCAAAAAATCAAGCTCTCTTTCGAGCATTGTGATTTCCGACGTTGAAAGCACGATTTGCGGCGTTTTGCTTTGACGCACGTAATTCAATACTTCTAAAACTCCGTCGTTAAGTTTAAGTCTCTTCTCGTTCTTGAGATATTCCGCCGTCCACTCGTTAGCGGGAATTTCATACGGTTCCGACGAAAAATCGAAGCCGAGTTTTTTATAATATTCGATAATGGGAAAGCAAAACAGTTTTCGGTATGTTTCTTTGTCGGGCACGGTCTTCATATTTCTTTTTTCGAGAACTTTGTTTATACATTCGATGCCGAGTGTAACGTCGTCGCAGATTGTGCCGTTGAAATCCCAGATAATAAGGTTGTACTTCATAATTTCCTCCGATGCTGACATAATCATATCAAAAAACAACCTCACGGTCAAGCTGTTTTTGATTTTTGCGGCATATAATCATATAAAAAGCTTGTGAGGTTGTTATGGGATATCTTATTCTTGTTTTTGCAGCGGCATCATTTCTTATTCTGAGCGTTTCGTCGGCGGGGAATTTCCCCGACGTACTTTCGGGAAAAGAGGAACGGGAGCTTTTCGAAAAAATGAAATGCGGTGACACGGCGGCAAGAGAAAAACTTATTTTACATAATCAAAGGCTTGTGGCGCATATTGTCAGAAAATATTACGGTACCTGTCAAAATTCCGATGACCTCGTTTCAATAGGGACAGTGGGACTTATAAAAGCAATCGATTCGTATAACGTAAAGAACGGCGCCCGTTTCGCAACTTATGCCGGAAAATGCATTCAAAACGAAATACTTATGTATTTCCGGTACACAAAAAAGCAGTCTCTTGAAGTTTCGATGAGCGAGACAATCGACACCGACAAGGACGGAAATCCGTTGACTTATACGGATATAATCAAGACCGACGACACGATAGCCGATGACATCGACAAAAAAGACAGAACACAAAAAGCGCTTTGGTGCATTGAAAACGTACTGACGCCGAGAGAAGCCAAGATAATCGAGATGAGATACGGCCTGAACGGCAAAAAGGAATCGACGCAAAGGGAAGTATCGGAAAAACTTAATATTTCGAGAAGTTACGTAAGCAGAATCGAAAAAAGCGCCCTTGAGAAAATAAGGAAATATCTCGAATAAAATTAAATCGCCGTATCACTTGAAATTTTAACAATTTTACAGTATACTGTATTTGTAATAAAATTTGCAATAAAAGATGTCGCTTAAGGAAATTGAAATGAAAAAGTTTTTTGAGATATTCGTAACTTGCATCTTACTTATAACTTTCTGTCTGTCCCCGCTGTCGGCATCCGATAACGGAGGAAAACTTCCGATTGGTTTCAAAATCGCCTCCGACAGTATACCTAAAGACGGCGGGACGTTCAATGCGAGTGTTTTTGTCGAATCCAACTTCGGGTTTTACAGCGAGATTTTATATATTTTCTACCCCGATTGCCTAAAAGTCGAATCGGTGTCTCCCGTTTTGCCGTCGGATACTTTTGCCGACAATTCACCCTTTTATTCGTCGAAAGACGTGCTTTGCGTGACAAACAATTCAAAATCCGTGACTTCGAAAATAAAATCGGTTGCGGAAAGTACGGGATTTTCACTTGAAGTCGGTGATATTTCCGAATTTTTGGCATCGGGATACAAATATTCCGTACTCTACATGACGTGTGAACAAACCCGTGACGAAAACGGCGAGGAAAAGCAGTTTATGAATTTCAAGAGCGTTGACGGAAAGCTTGCGGATTATACTTTTTCCTACGATCCGTCGGCAAACGGCGGCGAGACGGTCTTGCCGATTTACGTTGTTCCGAGTAACATCGATTCGCTTTATATCGACACCGAAAGTGCGGAGTGCAAATCCGTGAGCTTTGAACCGTGCGGATATGTCGAAAACGCACGGATTACCGAACCTTCTCTCTATGTGCAGTCAGAAACGGTTCCCGAAGGCTCACAGAATGTTGAAATTTCTGCGTTCGCAAGCTTCGCGGGAAGTAACGCTCAAATCGAAGCATCCCTTGAAATTCCGCCTGCATTGAACTGCGAGAGCATTATCACGGCGGACGGTGCGACTTGTACTCTTGAGAACGGAATTTTAAGTTTCGAAACGGTTGTCGGTGAGAAAAGCGCCGAATTATGCGAAATATTGAAAATCACATTTGATACAAAGAGCACTCCCGTCGGAAAATACGAAATTAAATTTGTTTCATGCAAAATAAACGGCGAGGGGTGCTTTGCCGACGGCGGTACGCTGACGGTTGAAAAAGCATGTCTAAGCGGAGGATACCATATTTACAGAAAAAGCAAAACCGATCCATCCTGTACCGACGACGGTTATATTCTGCTGACCTGCATAAAATGCGGATACAGCGAAAAAACGGATTTCGAGGCGGCAACGGGTCATGATTTCAAAATAAAGTCCGAAACGGAACCCACTTGCGACTCATTCGGTGTCACTGTTTTAAAATGTCGGACTTGCGGTCTTGTCGAATATTCGTATTCGGATCCGCTTGAACACAGCTATGTTTTGACGGAACATGTCGATGCCACCGAAACTTCGGAGGGGTACGATACTTATACGTGCGAGATTTGCTCCGATACATACACCGAAACGCTTCAAAAACTGATTTTTCCGGGTGACGTTAACGGTGACGGGGTTGTGTCAAGCAAAGATTGCAAAATAATGAAAAAATTTATTTCAAACAAGATACCGGAAAGCGAAATAGTATTTGCAAATGCCGACATCAACGGTGACGGAATCATAAGTTCGAGAGACTTAAGACTTTTGAAATCGATTATTTCCAAAAAATAACTTTGTGCTTTATTACATACAAGGAGCGATAGATGAAAATAAAGAAATGGATATCCGTTGTTCTGACGGCGGCTTTTCTTCTCGGATGCATTCCGCTTTGTGCAAATGCCGCATCGAACGAACAGACCGTTTACGAATACCTCGTTAAAAATTTAACCGAAATGAACAGCGCCGCAATTTGCGGTATGATGGCGGGAATCGAAAGCGAGTCAAACTTCAATCCGACTGCAAAATATACGGAAGCCGACGGTTCGGAAAGTTTCGGCATCTGCCAGTGGAACGGCGGAAGAAGAACATCTCTCGAAACATACTGTAAAAATAACGGTCTCGATTATACGACACTTGATGCACAGCTTAAATATCTCGAATACGAGCTTAAGAAAACGTCGGAAAAAACGGCGTACCAACTTATCTGTTCCGTTGCAGACAATCAAAGCGGGGCATATAAGGCGGGATATTATTGCGCAAAGTATTACGAGAGGTGCGCCGAAGTTTATCACACACGCAGAGCGGAGCTTGCGAGAGATAAATATTGGCCGAAATACGGAACGTCGAACCCCGAACCCGATATCGAATATTCCGAAATCGAATGCGGGATAAGTTACTACATCAAAAATGTTTCGACGGGCAAATATTTGAGTGTCGACAGCAAAAGCGACGAGAAAAAAGTAAATATAAGCGTTGCGCCTGTTTCCGACAGCTCGACTGTGAGATTTGTAATGAACTCCGAGAGCGAGGGCTACTGCATAAAGCCCGAATTCGCTTCGTCGACCGTTGTTAATGTTTACGGAACGGTCGTAAAAAGCGGCTGCAACGTTTGCCTTTGGACACGTACCGGCGATTCGTCGCAGCACTTTAATTTCGAAAAAAGCGGAGATTGCTTCATAATCAGAAACGTTCAGAACAAAAACTGCGTTTTAGACGTTTCCGGCACAAACGTGCTTGTGAATACCTATTCGCAAAACTCCGCGAGTCAAAAATGGGTTCTGATACCCGATAAGACACCGGAAAAGCCGTACGTCATTGCACAGGCAACAACGGACAGCGAGAAAACGGTCATAGAATGGAGCGCTGTCAAGTATGCCGACAAATACACGGTTACTCTCAAAAATCTTTCGACGGGTACTTCAAGCGTTCTTGTATCGGAAACCTCATCGACCTCGTGTGAAACTGTGATTAAAGCGGGCAATTACAGCGTTACGGTTACAGCTCTTAATACGAAACTGCCCGTGAATTTCGAAGCAAAGGGCAAAAACACAAGCGATCCTTGCACTTTCACCGTTTCGGAAACTCACGTTCATTCTTTTACGGGAAAAACGGAATATACACTCGCCCCCACGTGTACCGCAGGCGGTATAATCAGGATTTACTGCTCGGACGAGACGTGCGGCGAATTTACGGAACAGAGTGTCGAAGCACTTAATCACCTCTACGACTCAACGCCTGTCGAATCTCGGCCTCCGACATGTACCGAATACGGAACGGTAAGAATTTATTGCAGCAGAGAAGAATGCGATAATTATATCGAAATCGACGTTGAGCCGACGGGACATTCTTTCAACGGCAGAACGGAATATTCCGTCAAACCCACGTGCACCGAAAGCGGTATACTCAGAACATACTGCTCAAACGGCGAATGCGAAGAATTTACGGAAACTTCGGTTGAAGCTCTCGGTCACTCTTACGAAAGCACGGTCTATCCTCCGACTTACGGAAGCGAAGGTTATACAAGACACGTATGCACCGAATGCGGTGATTTCTTCGATGATGAATTCGTCGATGCGATTGCGGTTTTTTACGGAGATGCGAATGCCGACGGAGTCGTTAATCTGAAAGACGTGTTACTTGTTCGCAAAATCGTTGCGGGAATTGCCGAAGCCGGTGCTTTCGACGAAGAAAGAGCCGATGCCAACGCAAGCGGAAGCGTTAACATTGCCGACGTATTGCTCATCAGAAAATACGTTGCCGGAATTATCAACGTATTTCCGCCCGATGAAAAATAAAGTATACGGGAGCGTGCAACTCCCGTATTTTTTTGCTTTTTGCTCTTGCTTAAACGGTTTATCGGGTGTATAATACAATTGATTATTTTATGCGGAGGAAAGAATGGTTTTAATTTCATCGGTGCTCAAAGACTCACGTGCTTACAATGTCGGAATAAGAAAAGGCGATACACTCGTCAGCATAAATTCTCACGAAATCAACGATGTACTCGACTACAGATTCTTTTTGGCAGACGAAGAAATCGAAATTTCCGTTCTCAGAGGCGGTGTTTCGCAAAAATTCAAAATTCAAAAAGAAACCTATGACGACATCGGGCTCGAATTTGACAGCGCCTTGATGGACGACAAGAAAAGCTGTCTTAACAAATGTATTTTTTGCTTTATAGACCAGCTTCCGAGCGGTATGCGTGAAACACTTTACTTCAAAGACGACGATTCGAGACTCTCGTTTCTTCACGGGAATTACATTACGCTTACCAATCTCAAGAAAAAAGATATCGAACGCATTATCGAAATGCATATAGAACCCGTTAATATTTCGATACATACGACCGATCCGGAACTTCGTAAAATGATGATGCACAACAAGAATGCGGGAGAGGTACTTTCGTATCTCGATATGCTTCATGAAGCCAATGTTCGTATGCACGGCCAGATTGTTCTTTGCAAGAACGTAAACGACGGAGAACAGCTTGACAGAACGCTTTCGGATCTTGAAAAATATTATCCGTCTCTTGAAAGTGTTTCGATTGTTCCCGCAGGGCTTACGGCTCACCGAGACGGTTTGTATCCTCTTGAACCGTTCACGAAAGAGGAAGCGGGCGAAGTAATCGATAAAGTAACTTCGTTCGGAGACTTTTGTCTTAAAAAGCACGGAAGC
>CAYXMB010000061.1:0-7628 GCA_964466085.1 uncultured Ruminococcus sp. | reverse complement strand
ACCCGTGCCGCCGTGGAGAACGAGAGGCATGTCGCCTACAGCTTCGGATACCGCCGCAAGAGTTTCAAATGAAAGACCTGCCCAGTTTTCGGGATACTTTCCGTGAATGTTTCCGATACCTGCCGCAAGCATTGTGATGCCGAGATCGGCAATCATTTTGCATTCGTCGGGATCTGCGCATTCGCCCATACCGATGACGCCGTCTTCTTCGCCTCCGATTGAACCGACTTCGGCTTCAAGGGACATACCCATTTCGCCTGTGATTTTAACAAGTTCGGTCGTCTTTTCTATATTTTCTTCAATAGGGTAATGTGAGCCGTCGAACATAATCGATGAAAATCCGGCTTCGATGCATTTTTTGCATCCTTCATATGTTCCGTGATCCAAGTGAAGTGCGACGGGAACCGTGATTTTGAGCTCATCTATCATGGCTTTTACCATGTCGGTAACCGTTTTAAAGCCGCACATGTATTTTCCCGCACCTTCGGAAACTCCGAGTATTACGGGGCTGTTGAGTTCTTGTGCCGTGAGAAGGACTGCTTTTGTCCATTCGAGGTTATTGATATTGAACTGACCTACCGCATAGTGGCCTGCTTTTGCTTTTGTGAGCATTTCTTTTGCTGATACTAACATTGTTTTTCTCCGTTTCTTTTTAATATAACCTGAAATACGTGCGGTATACTCAATAAATCTTTTACCGCCAAACGTAATTTCCGACCGTCAAATTATCATACCGACTTCGTCTTTCTTCATTTCATCGGCGATTTCGATTGCTTTTTCAATAGTTGTTCTTTTTGTGAACATGTTGCAAAAAGTGCAAATTCGCTTTGCAACGGTATCGCTCGGTTCGAGTCCCGTGAGGGATTTGAGCACTTTTTCGGGAGTCTCCGTCAAAGAGTTGTCTTTGCAATATTTGTAGAGTGCCACTCCCGCACCGAGACAGATGTATACCGGATTTCCGCCTTGATTTTCGACGTTTTTCGCCGCACCGATAAGTCTGTCGTTTATGCCGAGCTTTCTCGGTATATCGTTTCCGACTCTTGCGCATGTATCGCCGAGAGTTTTGTTTTCAAAGCGTCGCAAGAGATCCCATACGTGCTGCATCAAAGGTTCGAAAGGAACGTTGTACTTTTTGTGAAGCGCCATTGCACTTTCGATCATTGCGTTTTCGGCAACGAGTTTTACTTCGGGGCGGCTTATGCTCTTGTAAATATATTTATCGTCGTAAAATACGTCGCCGAGATATGCCGTGATTGCGTGTCCCATGTTGTGGATAAAAAGCTTTCTTTCAATATAATAGCTGAAAGGTTCGAAGGGAATGATGTTTTTGACGTTTAACACCTCGCCCTTGAAAGCTGCTTTATCTACGGGAAGTACGCCGTACTCCTCGACCGATATGGCAAGAGGGTCGGAGGAGACTCTTTTTTCAACAGGAGCCGGAACCATTCTTCCGACCGACGTTTCGACAAGCCCGACATATTCAAGCTCTTCTTCGGTCAACCGTTCTTTCAGAAGCTCTTTTATATATTTGTCGGCATTCATCATATTTTCGCAAATCAAGAGGTTGAGAGGCCCCTTTTTCTCGGCATATCTGATTTTGACGGCCGATGCAAGATTCGGTAAAATATATTTAATTGCATTGACTCCGACGCACGTTACCGCAACGTCACAATCGGCAATTTCGGGAACAGCCTCGTCGGGGCAATTTCCGTCTACCGCATGAATGTTATTGACTGTGAGCTTTTTTTCGCCTTTGTTTGATACTATGCTGAGAGTGTATTGCCCCCGTTTGTTGATTCTGTCAATTACGGGTTTTTGAACGTCGACAAAAGTAACGTTCCATCCGTCAAAGGAGAAAAGGGGGGCTATAAAACCTCGTCCTATATTACCCGCACCGAAAATAATAGCTTTCATAATTAATCCTTTTTAAAGGCTCCCGCCGAAGCGGGGGCCTTCGTTTCGTTATTTTATTTAATTTCGGGAAGGCTTGCCGCCGCAGCGGACTGGCCGACTCTTCTGCTTTTTTCATCGGGAATGTGGAGCTCAAGCTTCTTTGCGAGTTCCGGATACTCGGTTTTAAGCACTTCATTAGCTCTTGAAAGAAGAATTGTTCCGCCTTCTCCCGAAGTTACACGTCCCATGATAAGTACGTGCTTGATATCGTAAAATCTTGCGTAATATGCAATTGCATAGCCGAAGTAAACGCCGATTGTTTCGTAAATCTTGGCTGCTCTCTCATCGCCTTCCGCCATGAGCTTTTGAACGACTTTGAGCTTTTCTGCGGGAGATGCACTCTCGTCGAGCTCTATTCCCGCAGCGGGGCAAAGCTTGATTACGCCGTCTTGCGAGAAATATTTAACTCCGCAACCGTAGTCTCCCGACCATTCGTCGACCATAGCGTCTTTGCAGAAATCAACGGGTACGAAAGCAAGCTCGTTGAGCCAACCTGTAATATTGCCGTTGCCGTCGACGTATCCGCCTGCTTCGGATGTTCCCATTGCGATACCGAGAACGTTGTTGTCGTTTAAGTCCATTGCACCGGCAAGGGCCGTAACGTCGCCGTCATTTGCGACTTCAAGCGGTACATCACCGATTTCCTTTGCAACGTCGATATACATCGTTTTAACTTTCTTTTCGAAGTCCTCGTCGGAAACTTTAAGGAAGAGGGAGGCTACCATTATCTTGTTATCAACGTAAACGCCTGCCGACGAAACGCCGATAGCATCGACACGGGGCATGTGAGATGCCGCCGTTTTCATAGCTTCGAGTATTCCGTTGTAGTGATAATTCGGGTCTTCCGTTATTTTCGGGAACCATACGACTTCTTCGGAATAAACCGATTCACCGTCTATAACCGCTGAAACCTTTCTGTCGCTTCCGCCTGCATCGAATCCTATTCTGCAACCGTCGAGATGACGGCCTATTGCGTTTGAGGTTTCGAAAGTTTTCGGAGCGGGACACTTGGGGCAGAGTCCTTCGATTTCGAAATCTTTTTCGTAAACTCTTGCCATGAAATCCGCATCGAATTCTCTTGCACCGCCTTTTTGGTAATCGGCTTTGATTCTGTCGGAGATGTACTTTGAACCGTGAACGATGATTTTCCAACCGCCTCTTGTCCAGAGCATTGTTTTGATAATTCTTTCGACGATACCGTAGTTTTCTTCGTCGTGACCTGTGCCGTCGGCGAAAATATCGATTTCGAAGGTCGAAACGAATCCTTTGTTTCTTTCGACGCCTATTGTGAGCTTCGTTTTGTTATCCGCCGTCGCAACCGCTTTTTCATATTCCTCCAATACAACCGCCATCGGCTTGAATTGAGAGTCTAAAACTGCTTTAATCATTTCTTGAATGTCCTTTCGGGAATGGTAGTTGAAAGGGGGTATCGCTACCCCCCTTTTTGAATTTAAATTAAAGAGGCTTATATTCCGTGAGTTCGCTTGCCGCTTCTTCGTCGAGAATGAAAGTTACGTTGGAGCGAAGTCTGAGGACGGATGCCTGACACCAAGGCGTTACTTCTCCTTCAAGAGCGTCTTTGATTGCTTTTGCTTTATTCTTGCCGTTGGCAACGAGAACTATTTGCTTTGCGTTCATTATAGCTCCGATACCCATGCTGAGTGCATGTCTCGGTACTTCGTCGGCGCTGTTGAAAAGTCTTGAGTTAGCTTCGATTGTGTTTTCCGTAAGCTCAACGAGGTGTGTTCCCATAATGAATTTGTCACCGGGTTCGTTAAAGCCGATATGTCCGTTACAGCCTATACCGAGAACCTGAAGGTCAACGTTACCCGCTGAGACGATAGCTTCGTCGTATGCTTTGCATTCGGCTTCGGCATCTGCGGCTTTGCCGTTGAGAAGGTGTGTTTCATTCATGTCGATATTTACTTTGTTGAACAGGTATTTGTTCATGAAATATCTGTAGGACTGGTCGTTTTCGGGAGAAATCGGGTAGTATTCGTCGAGGTTGTAAGTCGTAACGCCTGCAAAGTCAACCTTGCCTTCTGCGTTGAGAGCGGCAAGCTCCGTGTAGAGACCGATGGGAGAAGTTCCCGTTGCGAGGCCGAGAACAAAGTGGGCTTTCTTGTTGATTTCGCCCGAGACGATAGCGGCGGCTTTTTTGCCTATCGTTTCTTCGTCTTTGCATACGAATACCGTGATGCCGGTATTCTTACCGTTTGAGTAAGCTTTTACGTCAGTTGTTTTCATATCGTACTGTTCCTCCGATAATAGTTTTTATAATATCAAAATTGGTATTAACGATTATAATATCCGCATCTTTGCCGACTTCGAGTGAGCCTTTGCGTGCGCCCTCTCCTATTGCCGTTGCGGGATTAAGCGATGCTGCGGCGAAAGATTTCGCAATGCCGAGATCGGTGTTTTCGAAAACATTTTGCACCGCACGGTTGAGGCGGAGAACGCTTCCGGCGATTGTTCCGTCCTCAAGAAGACACTGTATTCCTTTTACGAATACGTCCTGACCGCCGAGATCGTATTTTCCGTCGGGCATACCGCCTGCCCTCATGCAGTCGGTGATAAGGCAGAGCTTGTCATCTTTGATTTTAGAAACGAGGGCGAACAGACCTTTGTTTACGTGGAATGTGTCGGCGATAAGTTCGCACGAGATGTCGTCGTTCGAAAGTGCGGCGCCCACCACTCCGGGATTACGGTGCATGAGGGCTGTCATTGCGTTGAAAAGGTGCGTTGTGTGACGAACGCCCGCTTTGATTCCCTCATTCGCTTCTTCGAAAGTTGCGCCGGTGTGTCCCATTGAGACGAGAACATCCGAGTTTTCTTTTATATATTCTATAGCTTCAAGAGCTCCGTCCATTTCGGGAGCTATTGTGACAAGCTTTATGATATCGGCATTGTCGACGATGAATTTTCCGTCGGGACGGAGAATATGTTCTTCGGCCTGTGCTCCTTTTTTCGACGGGTTTATGAAAGGACCTTCGCAGTTTATGCCGAGAACTTCGGCACCGCCGTGATTTTTGCGTGCTTTAAGCTCTCTTGCGGTGTCAAACGCTTTTTCAATCTGTTCTTTCGCAACCGTCATTGTCGTGGGACAAAACGACGTTACGCCGTTCTGAACGATGGCTTTCGCCATTTTTTCAAGACCTTCGATATTTCCGTCGCAAGTGTCTTCTCCGACGTAGCCGTGAATATGTATATCGACAAGACCCGGTGCAACAAAGGCACCGTGCGCATCGATAACTTCGCACGTCGAGACGTCGGCTTTGTCGACGTCGGTAATCGCTTCTATCTTTTCATCGAAAAATATGACTTTGTTTTCGATTACTTCGGAAGGAGTGACGATTTTTCCGTTTATGATGCATTTCATTTCGGATGTCTCCTTATCATTCTTTTTATCTGTATTATTATACCACCTATTAATATTGAAATCAATATCTTTCGTCAAGTTTTTTAACTTTTCAGGGGCTTTGCGAAGCATATTTCTCCGTTATGCGAGGTAAGAGTTACGGGAAACACTTTGTTCGAAAAATCTTCTTCGGACGGAACACGGACTTCGATATAGTGCCTTGAGTGGCCGATATTAACACCGTTTAACCTTTGCTCAAAGAGAACTCCGTCACCGCCGTCTCTGTATTTTTCGATGTAAGAGTCGAGGATTGATTTTTTCATTTCACCGGCGACTTCGGAAAGATGAGCCGCGCGCTCTTTTCGGACTTTTTCGGGTATTTTACCTTCCATTTCGGCGGCAAGTGTCCCTTTCCTCTCGGAGTAGGGGAAAACGTGGAGATGAGTGAATCCCGCCTTTTTGCAAAATTCGACGGTGTCGGAGAAGTCTTCGTCGCTTTCTCCGGGAAAACCTACGATAATATCGGCACTCAGTGCAATATCGGGAATCGCTTCTTTTGTTTTGAATATTTTTTCAAGTGCGATGTCGGCATTGTATTTGCGTTTCATAAGTGCGAGCACTTTTGACGAACCGCTTTGAACCGAGAGATGAAGATGCGGAAGAAACGACGGAATTTCCGATACCGTTTTCAAAAAGCCGTCGGTGAGAATATTCGGGTCAAGCGAGCCGACGGTAAGCCTTTCGACGCCTTTGATTTCCGATACCGTTTTAATGAGTTTCGAAAGAGAATACTCTTTTCCGAAATCTTTGCCCCACGATGCCGTTTCGATTCCCGTCAGTATTATTTCGGGGCAGGTTTTCACAAGACTTGAGACCTCCGTGACAACGGTCTCCTCCGACTTTGAACGAACACGTCCTCTGCCTTTCGGAATAATGCAATAAGTGCATTTGTTCTCGCACCCGTCCTCGATTTTGACGTATGCTCTGGCTCTCCGTGCTCTCGTGAGAGTGAGATTATCGTATTTTGCGCTTTCCATCTTTTCAACGTTATTATATGAAACCGTATCGCCGCTTAGAATTTTCAGAGCGATATCCGCCGTCATGTCTTTATTTGCATTGCCGACAACGGCGGTTATACCCTCGATTTTACCGATTTCTTCGGGGAAAATCTGGAGAGAACATCCCGTGACGATAATTTTCGCATCGGGACTTGTTTTCTTGACTTTTCTTATCATTTGCCGACTTTTTCGGTCGCTTTCGGCGGTGACCGAGCATGTGTTTATTATCGCAAGGTCGCAAGGGGTGCCGAACGGCACGATTTCGACACCGAAACATTCGAGCTCTTCGGCAAGTGCGTCGGATTCGTATTGATTGACTCTGCAACCGAGAGTGCAAAACGAGACTTTTTTTTCAATCATTTCTTTCCTCTTTTTTATCCGTGCGGCCGAAAAAGCGACAGCCGACGTTTTTCCGTATAATAATATATCACCTTTTTCGAATTAAGTAAAGAGCGACGTTGCGATTTATGTAAAATATGCCGAAAATAAAAAAATAATCCGAAAAGGGGTTGAAACGCTCCGAAAAATGTGGTAGAATAACTCCGAAATAGAAATACGAAAAAAAGACGGAAGGAGGTTGACTTTGTGTTAAATTGCACTTGTCACCTTATTTTTTTACCTTCCGCTGAAAGGAATTCAAAATGGGCAAACTTCACGTAATTGAACATCCGATGATTACACACAAGCTTTCGATTATGAGAAAGACAACCACCGGTTCGAAGGATTTCAGGCAGCTTCTCGATGAAATATCGATGCTTATGGGTTATGAACTCACAAGAGATATTCCTCTTGAGGAAGTTGATATCGAAACACCCGTTTCACCGATGAAAGCAAAGATGATTTCGGGTAAAAAACTTGCGATAGTTCCGATTTTGAGAGCCGGACTCGGCATGGTTGACGGCCTTTTGAGTCTCGTTCCCGTTGCGAAAGTCGGTCACATAGGCCTTTACAGAGACCCCGAAACTCACCTTCCCGTCGAATATTATTGCAAGCTTCCCCTTGATATCGAAGAAAGACTCGTTATCGTTGTCGACCCGATGCTCGCAACGGGCGGAAGCGCATCCGACGCTATTACAATGCTTAAAAAGCGCGGAGTTAAAAATATCAGACTTATGTGCCTCGTAGGCGCTCCCGAAGGTGCCGAAAAGGTTATGAGCGACCATCCCGATGTTGATATTTACATTGCGGCAATGGACGAAAAACTCAACGAACACGCATATATCGTTCCCGGTCTCGGCGACGCCGGCGACAGAATTTTC
>CAYXMB010000060.1:0-7652 GCA_964466085.1 uncultured Ruminococcus sp. | reverse complement strand
TTGTAGGCGACGTTGACGGAGACGGATTTATCACATCGAAAGACGTAAAACTTCTTCGCAAATATATTGCGGGAAGCGTTACCGAAAGTGATATAATCGAAATCAACTCCGATATTAACGGCGACGGCATCATTTCGGTTAAAGATGTCAAAGCTCTTGTGAAACTGACAGTTTCGTAAAACTACCGTGCGGTCGGTGCAAACGCACCGACCGCTTCTTGACTTTGCTTAATATTATTTGCGACGAAAGGCGCTTTGACGAGGAATATGAGAAAATTTCTATCTTTGATTTTAGTACTCGGCATAATGGCAACGGGGCTTGTTGCGGGATTTCCGAGCGGTACGGCATCGGATGCCGACCCGTCCGATTCATACGTTAAGCAGACGGCACCCTTTGAGGACGAGACACTTGAAATGTGGTTCGACCATTCGACAAATAAGGTACATATGGAGGACCATGAGAATACCGGACGGGATACCTATTCCGTTTATATGGCAAAAAACGAAACACAGGGAGCTCACGTTATTTTATATGCCCCCACCGAAACGAAAACCGATCTTTCGATTTCATATTCCGAATTTACCGCAACGGACGGCAGCGGTGCCACGTTGCAAACCGAATTTTACTATGAATTTTACGTCGATGTTCAAAAAGTCGCAACCGACAATATTCTCGGTTACACGGCGGAAGATTCGATTATCAGAAACGGACTTATTCCCGAAGCTGTAGCACCCGTCGAATCGCTTAACAAAGGGAAAGGCACTTTCTCGATACAAAAGGGAATGAGCCAAGCTCTTTATCTTAAACTCAAAACCGATGAGGAAACGCCGAGCGGATGGTATTCGGGCACTTTCGGTATTTTGAACGAAAACGGTGAGGAAATCAAAAGGGCCACCGCTTTTGCCTATGTTTGGAATTTTGCGCTGCCGGCGGAAAACCATCTGAGAACGAGTATTTATATAGGCTATGCGAGCGGTTCGGACGCTTTATATAAAAATCAGTACGATTATTTGCTTGAAAACAGACTTCAGGCGATGAACATTCCCGGTACTCTCAACTCGTCCAACGAATATCTCGACGATCCGAGAGTGAGTGCTTTCAGAATTTCGACAAAAGATTCTTATCTCGGCTATATGTCGCAAGACGAAATAAGCGCGGTTTACAACGATTTGAAAACGAGAGACGATTTCGAAACTCTCGAATCGAAAATATATTTTTACACGATTGATGAGCCGACAAGCCAACAGCAGATAGATTATTTAAGACAATATCACCCGAATTACACAAGGTCGACGATTGACGAGGGAATTTCCGAAAGTCTGAGGGTGAACAGCGGTTGGCCGAATGCAAGAACGCTTGTGACTTTCTGCGATAACTTCCCGTATCCCGACGGCTACAGTAAATCGCTTGCGCTAAAATCCGACGGAACTTATATAACATCGTACGACGGAAGCAACAGATTTTCCGGCATCTCCGATGCCGTAAGTGCGGCAATGGACTACGATATTGCGAAAATATGGTGTCCGCAGATGTGCTTCTTTACTCCGCAGTCGGCTCTCGACAGTGCGGGATACTGCGGATACAACGAATTTGCATGCTCTGTTAAAAACATGAACGGTATCGTGTCGGGATTTGACTGTTCAAGCAATGCATCTCTTTATTTTAACTGGGATTCGATTTACGGATCTTTTAAGGAAAGGTTCAACGAATACCGAGACACCGAAGCTTTGAAAGACAACGATGTTGAGCTTTGGTGGTATGCCGGAGGAAAGAACAAGAGTTATACCTACTGTTATCATAATATAGAAAACACGGGACTCCAAACGGTTCTTATGGGATGGCAGGCAATGCAAGAGGGCGTTACGGGATATCTCTATTACGGTGCAAATCTTTACGGCGACGAGGCGTACAGCACCGTTGCGACGGGTGTTTTCGATACGGAATATGTTAAGGTTTCAACGTCCGACGGAACTTTGCTTGACGGAAAATGGCGCTGTAATCTCGGTGTGCGAGACGGATACGGTATATACGGAAACGGAGTGCTGTTCTACGATCGCTCTGCGATTTCGGCTCTTAAAGTCAAAATATCAAACGGTGTTCTCGGAACGCTGAGGGTTGAGGAAATAAGAGACGGCATTGAGGATTACGAAATGTTGAGACTTTACCGCGAATATTACGGTGAGAGCGCAATGAATTCCTTTATTACAAAAATATCCGATAACGTCACATCCTATCTTTCAATGAAAGATTTCGACAGAAGTGATTGGGACAGTTCCATGAGCGATGAAGATATCTTTGCGGAAGTCAGAAAACAGCTCGGTAATGCGGTTGAAAAAGCATCGGGAGAGCCTGAGGGCTGTGCTCACGAATGGGACAACGGCGTTGTCACGATACCCGCAACTTATACCGAAAAGGGAGTTAAGACTTATACATGCGCTCTTTGCGGAGAAACCTACACGGAAGACATTCCCGTGCTTGAGCCTTTTGTAGGCGACGTTGACGGAGACGGATTTATCACATCGAAAGACGTAAAACTTCTTCGCAAATATATTGCGGGAAGCGTGACCGAAAGTGATATAATCGAAATCAACTCCGACATTAACGGCGACGGTATCATTTCCGTAAAAGATACAAAAGCTCTTATAAAGCTGACTGTTTCGTGACAATAAAGAAAAATAAAAATACGGGCTTGGGATTTTGACCTACCTGTTTCAAAAGCATTTTGCTTTTGAGGGACGGTCATTTCTCCTGCCCGTATTTTTTATTATGATTTGATTTTACCGTTTTCTCTGCGCTTCCACTTCGGAAATATCGAAAATATATTTCGCGTTGCAAAAACGGCACTGTGCTTCGATCGGTTCGTCGGTTCTTTTAAGCTCGGCTATATCCGCATCGGGAAGTGACGAGAGCGCTTTTAAATATTTTTCCCTTGAGCAAGTGCAACGGTATTCGGTGTCAAACTCGTCGAAAATGTCGTAGGGGATATCTTTCAGAACGGCTTGGATAATTTCTTCGGCCGTTTTGCCGTCGGCTATCAAAGCGGAGACGGACGGTATCATTTTGAGATTGTTTTCGACCGTATCGATAACCGCATCGTCGGCACCCGGCATAACCTGAACGAGAAATCCGCCCGCTGCTTTTATATGCCTTTCGTTTGTAACTCTGACTCCGAGAGCGCAAACGGTGGGGGTTTGTTCGCTTGATGCGAAATATTCCGTTACGTCGTCTGCGATTTCACCGCTGACGAGGGGCGAAACACCGTTGTAGGGCTCTGCCATTCCGAGATCTTTTATAACGTAAAGAAATCCGTTTTTGCCGACGGCACCGCCGACATCAAGTTTTCCGGCACTGTTCGGCAAAAGCTCGACTTCGGGATTTTGAATGTAGCCTCTGACGTTGCCCGCATAGTCGCTGACGCACACGACACTTCCGCAAGGGCCGTCGCCCTTAAATTGGAGAGTCAGAGAATTGTCTTTGTCTTTCAAAAGAGAGCCCATGAGAGATGTGGCTGTAAGTGCTCTGCCTATTACGGCAGTGCATGTTTTGGACGTCGAATGAATTTTTGCGGCACATTCCGTGATTTCGGTTGTGTCGGTGAAAAACATTCTGATACTGCCGTCTCTCGTAACCGCTCTTGTTATATATGAGTGCTTCACGTCGGGTGCACCTCACAGATTGAGCGTTTCGACCGTTTTGTTGTAATGCGAGCGAAGTGCGCATGTCGCAAGCTCGTGTGAAATTCTCGTTTCTTCGGGAGTGAAAAGACCGAACGGAACTTCGTGACCTGTAAGTTCGAGCATAAAGGCTCCCATCATCTGTTGCATTGCGTCGACGAAACCGAATTCGAAAATCGAACCCGTAATCGTCGGGAGCATCGACTTGTAACCGACGGATATGCGGCTCCATGCCTGTTCTTTGCCCCATGAGGTTGTATATAAGAACGAATTTGCATCGTCGCTTGAGAACTTTGCACTGCAGTCAAGTCCGTAGATTTCGAAAAACCAGCGGTTTGTCGAACCGGGACTCATTCTCTTCGTTTCAAGTGTCATGGGGAATTCACGGCCTTCTTTGTCCTCACAGGTACATATAAGAGTTGCGTTGTCGAAAGTATCGCAAACCGCCGTGCCTCCCTTTCCGTCGGGACGCTCTTTAACTATGTCGCTTATTTGGGCATAAACCGTTTTGGGAATGAATCCCATGCGGAAAGGAACGTGTTGGGTGTGAATTCCGAGATCGCCGATACAACCGTACTCGCCGTTGAATTTTACCATGCGTTTCCAGTTAATCGGTTTATTGAGGTCACAGTCCGACGAATGATTGAATCCCGCATGAACTTCGATTATCCTGCCGAAACGTCCTTCTTTAATCCAGTTTATCATGATTTGCATAGCGGGATAATACGGGAATTCACTCGTGCATCTTACAAATACGTCGGGATTTTCCTTCAGAGCTTCCAGAATGGCGTTGTTTGCCTTTTGATCAATCCCGAAAGGTTTCTCTCCGAGAAGAGCCTTTCCCGCCTTTATCGTGTCGATATAGAACTGCTCGTGAAGGTTGTGGGGCACGGCGCAGTAGATAGCGTCGATGTCGTCCGCCGCAAGCAAGTCTTTGTAGTCTGCCGTCACGTATTTTATATCGGGGAAGTTCTTCTTAAACCACTCGGTTTCGGCCTCTACGGGAGAGCATATACCGACGATTTCGGGGCGGGGAACATCTCCCGTGAAGTGGCACCATCTTGCCGATGCCGATGCGAATTCTCTTGCCATGAGACCGCAACCTATAAGTCCGAATCTTACTTTTTCCATATTTACCTCTCTTGTTTCTGTTTTTTATTTTGTATTTTATTTTATTTTATTTTATTTTGTCGCAAGCTCAACGTCATGCAACGTTTTGCAGAACGTGATTGAACTTATGTATGCCGTGTCGGAGATTTCCGCCGATGCAAAGAAATCGAGCCTTATGCCGTAAACATCACCGTTCCAGAACGATGCGCCCGTGAGGTCGATAACGTTTGCGTGATAAGCGTCGTCTTTCGTTAAGTCGAATGTTTTCGAGCATCCCGCAGTCGGCACCGTTACGTCTCCCGAACAGAAGAATATTTCGGATTTCACCGCCTGATATGAATTTGTCGACGGAATCATGCAATTGTAAATTACGTACTTATATTCGTCTGCCGAAATATTGAACGACGAAAGGTCGAGATAGGCATACGGGTCGATTTTGTTTTCGGCAACCGTGAGTTTAAGTATATCTTCGGATGCGACTCTTTCGTATGCTGCATGGTTTACGTATTCGATATTTTTCACCGTATCTTCGGTGAAAGTTATAACGATATTATCGGTATAAACTCTCTCCGATTTTCTGTCCCAAAGCCTGTTATAAGTGTAGGTTTCGGCATATGACTGTGTTTCGAAGAAACCGACGGAGTCAACGCTTAAGGAAATTCCGTCAAGGTCAAGCGTAATTGCGTTGCCCGTATAGGAAGTCGGAAGCTTCACAATCAGTCTGTCCCATACACCGTCGAGAGTTGCGGTTTCAACTGTCGAAGGACTCGTTTCGGGGTCGTCGCCGAAATAAATTTCGAGACTTTTATCCGTTCCGGTTGCCTTGTAAATCATGACGAAATACTCGACACGCTCCGGTCTGTCCGCTCTGAAAGTTGCGTATCTCTTTTGTTCCGTAATGTAATTTGCGCAAAGTTCTTCCGAATCGAAAGATACATTGGAACGGGAAGTTTCGCCGATAACTTCGGGCTCATTCAAACCGCTCAAAACTTTTTTAACGAATCTGTAGTCTTTGATTGATACCGTTCCGTCTCCGTCGGCATCGGCGCATTCTTCGTCGTATGCGGAGCCGTTGTAGGATTCGTTTATTATTTTTTTGATATTTTTTTCATCTTTAATCGTTATCTGACCGTCTCCGTCGATATCGCCTCTTGTTTTTTCGCTTTCGATGCCGTCTATTGCTTCGAGAGATGTTTCACTGTCGAACGTAACGACCGAACTTTCTCCCGTGTAAGTTCCGTTTGCGATTTGTTCTCTGCGGTTTGCCGCTTTTTCGGCTTCTTCCGATGTTTTGCAAAGGCAAAGGGATGATATGTAAATGATGTCACCGACATTCGTTGCGTTAAACGGGTCTATTCTTATTTTCAGCACGGAGCCGTTCCAAAAATCGGATTTTGAAAGGTCAATAATTTCGGAATGGTAATCTCCGTCGTATTCGGGGCGAATTTTCGCACTGCTTTCTTCGCAGAACGAAGGATTTGAGGACGTTGCGAAAAATATCTGACCTTCGCACGAGACGCTTGAGTTTTCATCGGCACCCTTATAGGTCAGAACGGCGTATTTGTAAGTATCCGCACTGACAGGTTTATCCGACGGATAGTTTATGATAACTCTGGGGTCGCTTGTCGAAGTCACGAGAATTTCGGCTGCGTTTTCATCCTCGTTGTAAACCGTCGCCGTGCCGTACTTCATGCCGAAAGCGGAAAGTGACGAGGGAGAGTTGAATATGAGATTCGTGTAGTCGTAATTCGCAACTTCAAGTTGTTCTTTCGTTTTCACAAGAGCCGCTTTAAGTTTTGCATCTTCGAGAATGCGTCTGCACTCGTCGGTTGTTTCGGCACTGTCGACAGCCGTCGATGCGGCATTTTTTATTGCCTCGATTTGCGCCTGTTCGTCGGCATGGTAAAAATTTAAATTTACAAGTTTTTCGATTCTCGTTTTGACAATCGATTTGTATTCGGAGCTTGCCTTTTCGGGCATAACCGTTCTTATGAGAATCTGCGAGTAAACTCTTGCAAGATAGTCATTAAGATGGCAAACGTTGTTTGCCGACATATCCGTATAGCTCTTTCTTGTGAGAAGGAAGCTGTGTACCTCCGTGACGTCGGCAACGGCGATGCGGTCGTATTCTCCTGCCTTGTCATAATATTTCACTCTGTATTCTTCAAGCAAACTTCTTCTGAAGCATTCGGGGTTCGAATACATCGGGGATACTATGATTATTTCACAGTCGGGAAGACGTGACATGATTCTGTCGACGACGTAGCTCATTGTTTCGTTCATTTCACTTGCCGTGTCGCTGAACTGATAGTCGTTTGTGCCGAGAGCGAGAACGACAAGGTCGGGATTGTAAGCGATAATGCAGTTGTCGACATTGTTTTTTGCGGCATTCCATCCGCCGCCGCTTACCGAAGTGTTGGTACATGTGATATTTGCGAAAGGATAGATGTTCTTAAGCTCTTTTTCGAACATATCGGTATAAATATCGGCGTACGGTTCCATGTTGAGGCATGAACTTGAGTTTCCGCCGTTCGTTATACTGTCACCGAAGAAAACGATATTGACGTCGTCTCCGTTTTCAAGCTTGGAATTTGTCCTTGAGAGCGTTTCACCCTGATTTTCGGGTAAAAATCCCGTCCATTCGTTATCTTCTTCCGTAACATAAGTTATCGCAATTTGAATGTTCGGAATTGCGGGGCCCTCTTGGAATCTTACCCAGCCGCCGCCTATCATTTTGTAGGTATGACTTGCACTGCGTGTGTAATAATGCTCGCTGTATTTAACGCAGGGAATCGAACCTGTTGTGAGAATCTGAAGTTTTCCGTCGTCGGTAATTACGTAGTCCTTTCCCTCTTTATATTCGATTTT
>CAYXMB010000059.1:0-7781 GCA_964466085.1 uncultured Ruminococcus sp. | reverse complement strand
CTTCATCAAA
The DNA here is from genome assembly GCA_964466085.1 of uncultured Ruminococcus sp. Lineage (GTDB taxonomy): Bacteria > Bacillota > Clostridia > Oscillospirales > CAG-272 > RUG14199. The sequence goes on along the minus strand of CAYXMB010000059.1, from coordinate 7,771 downwards.
ACTTCGTTGTCGATACCCGTAAGTTTTTTCACCCTTGAGTGCATACGGCAGTAGAATGCGGGCTTTACGAGATATTTGAAAGAGCCCGTCAGATTGAATCCCGAATCGAGTCTGACGGCTCCGATTTCTATTATTTCACCGGATAAGAGGCGCCCGTTTTCGAGAAGTTTTTCGGGGCCTCTTGTCTGGTTCCATTCAAAGTCCAAAACTATATAGTTCAAAAAAATATTCCTTTCGAAAATCAGTTACAGTCGAATTACAAAACGAATTATAGCAGATTTAATCGGGTAATTCAAGTGTTTGACGAAAGATATTTCGAAAGATACTCTTTTTATGTTGAATTTATGTTGACTTTTTCACCGACGTGGTGTAAAATATTACGGTAAAAATATAATTGGAGTAAAATATGCTGGAACTTAAAAACGTAAGCTTTTCGGTTGACGGTGAGGACGGTACCGCCTCCGGGAAAAAAGAGATACTCAAAGATATAAATTTGAAAATCGACGAAAGGTTCATTGCGATTACCGGCCCGAACGGCGGCGGTAAGTCGACGCTTGCCAGGATTATTTCGGGTATTTACAGACCGACCGAAGGCAGAATTTTTCTCGACGGCGAAGATATAACCGACATGGACATCACCGACAGGGCGAAAGCGGGTATAAGCTTTGCTTTCCAACAGCCCGTGCGTTTCAAGGGAATTACGGTGCGTGACCTTATATCGATTGCCGCAGGCGGCGATGTTTCGGTTGCGAGGGCATGTTCTTATCTTTCCGAAGTCGGGCTTTGCGCCAAAGAATATATCGACAGGGAAATCAACTCGTCTCTTTCGGGCGGAGAGCTCAAGAGAATCGAAATCGCAACCGTAATGGCGAGAGGAACGAAACTTTCTCTGTTCGACGAGCCCGAAGCCGGTATCGACCTTTGGAGTTTCAACAATCTTATAAAAGTTTTCGAAAACATGCACGAGAAGGCCGGCGGGTCTATCGTTATAATTTCGCACCAGGAAAGAATTTTAGCCGTTGCCGACAGAATTGTCGTTGTTTCCGCCGGAAAAATCACAGCCGACGGAGTTTCGGCCGAAGTCATTCCGACACTTATGGTACCCGGTACGTGCAGTACTTTGGAAAATAAATTTAATTAAGGCGGGCGAAACAATGGACAAAATCAGGCAAAATCTTCTTGAAACGGTAGCCGACATTCACGGGACTCCCGAAGGGGCTTACAACATCAGAGCGAACGGCGAAACCGTTGAGCGTAAGACGGTTGAGGGCATCGAAATCGTTACGAAAACGGACGAGCCCGGAATCAGCGTATTTATCGCCGGAGGCGTTAAAAACCAATCGCTTCACATTCCCGTCATCGTCACGGAAACGGGGCTTTCCGACCTTGTTTACAACGACTTTTACATCGGTTGCGATGCGGAAGTCGTTATAGTTGCGGGATGCGGAATTCACAATGACGGAGAGAAAGCTGCCGGTCACGACGGAGTTCACAACTTCTATCTCGGAAGGGGCGCCAAAGTCAAGTATATCGAAAAACACTACGGCGAGGGCGAAGGCGAAGGCAAGAAAATCATGAATCCCAAAACCTTCATATATCAAATGGAGGACAGCAAATTCGAGATGGAAACCGTTCAGATAAGGGGCGTTTCCCACACCGAAAGAAAGACATCGGCGGTTCTCAAAGCGGGAGCTTCAATCGACGTGCGTGAGAAAATAATGACGGACGGCGAACAGTATGCGGAGACCGTGTTCGAAGTTGCGCTTTGCGGTGAGGATTCGAGTGCCAACGTCGTTTCCCGTTCGGTTGCGAAAGACGAATCGGAGCAGGAATTCGAATCGACGGTTATAGGTCTTGCGCCTTGCACGGGTCACACCGAATGCGACGCCATAATCATGGACCGTGCGAAAGTCATTGCTGAGCCGAAGCTCATTGCGGAAAACACCGACGCACAGCTCATTCACGAGGCGGCTATAGGTAAAATAGCGGGCGAACAGCTGACGAAGCTTATGACTCTCGGCATGACGAAGGAAGAAGCCGAAGAAACGATTGTTTCGGGTTTTCTCAAATAATATGGCGAAAATCAATATAGTTCTTCACGAGCCCGAAATACCGCAGAACACGGGGAATATCGCACGGACGTGTGCCGCAACCGGCGCCGCCTTGCATCTTATAAAACCTCTCGGTTTCGAGCTTGACGACCGCAAAATGAAACGGGCGGGGCTTGACTATTGGGACAAGCTCGAAGTTCATATTTATGAAAACTCGGATGACTTTTTCGAAAAAAACGAGGGAGCGTCGGTGTATCTTTTCACGACGAAAGCCGAAAAGAATTTCACCGATGTCACCTATCCCGAAAATTGCTATCTTATTTTCGGGAAAGAAACGAAAGGGTTGCCGGAGGATTTCATACTTAAAAATTTCGAAAATTGCGTCAGGATACCCATGCGCCCGACGCTTCGGAGTTTGAATCTTTCGAACTCGGTTTGCGTTGCGGTTTACGAAGTTTTGAGACAAAGGGACTTTGCGGGGCTTTGCGTGCAAAGCGATTATTTCGGCGGAGATTTTCAAATTTAACGGCAGGAAAGGCGGAAAATGGCTAACGTATTCGAAAAAATATTCGGTTCCTACAGCGACCATCAGATAAAGAAAATATTACCCACAGTTAAAAAAATCGAGGCACTTGCCCCGACAATGAAAGAATTGTCAGACGCCGAAATGCTCGAAATGACGGCGAAATTCAAGGAGAGGCTCGCATCGGGGGAGACGCTTGACGGCATTTTGCCCGAAGCTTTCGCTCTTGTGACGGAGGCGTGCGACAGAGTTCTCGGCAAGAGACCTTTCCACGTTCAGCTGATTTGCGCCGTCGTTCTTCATCAGGGGAGAATAGCCGAGATGAAAACGGGAGAGGGCAAGACGCTTGTCGCCGTTCTTCCGTCGTATCTCAATGCGCTTGAGGGCAAAGGCGTTCACGTTGTAACGGTCAACGAATATCTTGCGAAAGTCGGTGCCGAAGAAATGGGACGTGTTCACGAATTTCTCGGTTTAACGACGGGACTTGTGCTTGCGGGACAGAGCCCGGAAGAAAAGAAAGCGCAATATGCGTGCGACATAACTTACGGCACGAACAACGAGATGGGCTTCGACTATCTCCGTGACAACATGGCGACTTACAAAGAAAACCTCTGCCAGAGAGGGTACAACTTCGCAATCGTCGACGAGGTCGACTCCATTCTGATTGACGAGTCGAGAACGCCTCTTATCATATCGGGTCACGGAAACAGGGTGGAGGAGCTCTACGGCAAAGCCGACGATTTCGTGAAAAATCTTTCGAAATACGTCATAAAGGAGATGGATTCCAAAACGGATTATTCCGACACCGACGCCGATTATATCGTCGACGAAAAGGCGAGAACCGCAACGATGACTCTTTCGGGTATCGAAAAGGCGGAGGCTTTTTTCGGCATCGAAAACTTCTCGTCGGCCGAAAATTCGAAGATAAGCCACCACGTATACCAAGCTCTCAAAGCTCACGGTATAATGAAGCGTGACGTCGACTATATAGTAAAGAACAACGAGGTTTTGATTGTCGATTCGTTTACGGGGCGCATTATGCCCGGCAGACGTTTCTCCGACGGACTTCATCAGGCAATAGAGGCAAAAGAGCACGTCGATATCCGAAAGGAAAATCAGACCGTTGCGACCATTACGCTTCAGAACTATTTCAGAATGTATTCGAAGCTTTCGGGAATGACCGGCACGGCACTTTCCGAAGAAGAAGAATTCCGTGAAATATATAATCTCGATGTCGTGGAAATCCCGACCAATAAGCCGATGATAAGAGTCGACCACACCGATATTCTCTGCATTACCCAAAAGGCGAAAGAAGATGCCATTGTAAAGCAGATTGCGGAGTGTCACGAAAAGGGTCAGCCGGTGCTTGTCGGTACGGTTTCGGTCGAAAAGAGCGAACTTCTCTCGAAGAGGCTTAAAAAAGAGGGAATTCCGCATACGGTGCTCAATGCGAAGTACCATGAAAAAGAGGCGGAGATTGTGGCTCAGGCGGGAAAATTCGGCGCCGTCACGATTTCAACCAATATGGCGGGACGAGGCACCGACATTCTTCTCGGAGGAAACGCCGAGTTTCTTGCAAAGAGCGATATGAGGCAGAGCGGAGAGTACGACGAGGAAACGATAGTTCTTGCGACGGGTTCTTTGCAGAACGTCTCGGAGGAAGTTCTCGAAGCGAGAGCACGCTACAGAGAGCTGTTTAAAAAATATAAAGAAGAAATCGCACCCGAAGCCGAAAAGGTCAAAGCGGCGGGAGGTCTTTACGTTCTCGGCACCGAAAGGCACGAGAGCCGACGTATCGACAATCAGCTGAGAGGCCGTTCGGGACGTCAGGGTGACCCCGGCGAGAGTAAATTCTTCGTGTCGTTCGAAGATGACCTTATCAGAATTTTCGGCGGAGACAGATTCCAAAATCTCGGTATATCCAAATATTTAAGCGACGAAGCGCTTGACTTCAAAGTATTTTCGAAGAGCATCGAAAACGCACAGAAGAAAGTCGAGGGCAACCATTTCAGAGCGAGAAAGAACGTGCTTCAGTACGACGACGTAATGAACGAGCAGAGAAAGCTCATTTATTCGGAGAGAAGCGAAGTTCTGAGCGGCAAAAGCCTTCGTGATAAGATTATTTCGATGATTAAAGAAACGGTGGGCGACGCCGTCGATTCGTTCCTTCACGCCGACGACAGCGCCAAGTGGGATTTCGAAGGACTTCGCGCGAAGTATTTGAACCTTCTCATATCGGGAGACGAGAAGCTTGAAGTGCTTTCGGGCGGAAAAAGCGGCACTGCGGGCAGAAATGCCGTGCGTGAAACGCTTGTTTCGAGAGCTATGGCGATTTACGAAAACAAAGAACAGGTTGTTTTCGGTGAGGAGCGCATGAGAGAAATCGAGCGCATATACCTGCTTTACGCCGTCGACCGCAACTGGATGGAACATCTCGAAGCGATGGACGATTTGCGTGAAAGCGTCGGACTTCAGGCTTACGCACAGCGCAATCCCATAAGCGAATACAGAGTTTATTCGGGCGAGCTTTTCGACGATATGGTAAATCAAATCCGCGAGGATACCGCAAGAGCCATTCTTTCGGTAATGCCTCAGAAGAAAGAGACAAGACGTGACGTTTACAAGCCCGTTTCGACATCGTCCGACGGAACTCTCAAAAAGGAACCCGTGAGAAAGGACAAAAAAAGCGAAGTCGGAAGAAACGACCTTTGCCCTTGCGGTTCCGGAAAGAAATATAAAAAATGTTGCGGAAGATAATATGAGAGGGAACACTCTTATAATTGTCTCATCCCTTTTCCCGACGGAGTATTCCGAAAAGATTCTCCGTCTTGTCGGGGGCGGTGTCGAAATTTCGAAAATACCGCCCGACACCGCCTTGCAAGGTGCCGAAGCGTATCACCCCGACATGATTTTGTCGTGCGTCGACGGCGCCGTTATCGCAAGCGAAAAATTTATCGGAGAGAATACGGATTTTTTCGAAAATTTGGGGCGTTACGGAGTTGAATACACGGCCGAAGAAAATCCCGAAAGGTGCGGGAAATACCCTTTTTGCGTTTCCTACAATGCGCTTGTTACCGAAAAATTCATCCTTTGCAACGAAAAGGCCGTCTCGAAGGAAATTTTGAAGCGTGCGGGCGGCAGAGAGGTAATTCACGTAAATCAGGGGTATGCCGCATGTTCGACCTTGTGGCTCGGAAACGGCGCCGTAACGGCGGATGCGACAATTGCCGCAGCCTTTGAAAAAAGGGGTATCGATTGCCTTAAAATCGGTGAGGGGAACATCGCTTTGGACGAAAAGCACTACGGATTTATAGGCGGTGCTTCCATGCGTATTTCCGATAAGGTCTTTACTTTCGGGAGCCTCGAATATCACCCGGACTGCGAAAAAATCCTTGATTTTTTGCATTATAAGAAAAAAGATTATTGCCCGCTTTCGGATAAGCCTTTGTGCGACTTCGGCGGAGCCGTAACCGTAAATTATTGAATTTTATATCGGCGGATTAAATTATGAAACACGAAACGATTTATTTAAAAGAAGAAGATAAGAACATCACTCTCAAAACCTACATTTCGGAGGATGAGCCGGAGCTTCAGGCGCCGCCCCGTCCCGCCGTCATCGTCTGTCCCGGAGGCGCTTACCTCTTTTTGAGCGACAGAGAGGGCGAGCCCGTCGTTAAGGAATATTTCGCAAAAGGCTTCAACTGCTTCTTGCTTCACTATTCCATAGCGCCGAATGCCGCTTTCCCGACACCGCTTCAGGACATTTCGAGAGCTATAATACATATCAAAGAACATGCTGCGGAATATAACGTAAACCCCGACCGCATATTCGTTTGCGGATTTTCCGCCGGCGGTCACCTTGCGGCATCCATCGGCACCATGTGGCACAAGGACTTTGCAAAGCCGACACCCGATATGCCTTTCGGCGCCAACAAGCCTTTCGGAATGATTCTCTGTTACCCCTTTATAACGGTCGGCGGAGAGCATACGCACATCGAATGTACCGACAATATAACGGGTCACAATCCGACGCCCGAAAACTGCGAAAAATATTCGCCCGAAAGACAGGTTTCAAGCGAAACGGTTCCGGCATATATATGGACGACGTGCTTTGATGACTGCGTCGACGTCGAAAATTCGCTTATGATGGCAACCGCTCTTTCGAAAGAAAAAATTCCTTACGAGCTCCACATTTTCCAACACGGACCTCACGGCGCCGTTTTGTTCAACGAGGAAACATCGGCAGGCGGTCAGAAACGCCTGATTCACGCCGATTCCGCCGAGTGGATTGCCGAGTCGGTGCGTTGGGCAAAAGAGCTCTGCGCATCTTCCGACGAATTCGATATCAGAGGATATTGATTTCGGAGCTTGCCTGCGACGCCCGATTCGCTTCGACTTTGCCGAGTGGATTGCGGAGCCTGTACGTCGGGCAAAAGAGCTCTGCGCATCTTCCGACGAATTCGACATCGGAGGATATTGATTCGGAGCTTGCATACAACAGAATATAAAAGGGTTTTGCGCCTTTCGAAGCGAAACCCTTTGAAAACGCTTTCGTGGTGGAATTGGCAGACACGCCGGATTTAGGATCCGGTCCGTAAGGGTGCAGGTTCAAGTCCTGTCGAAAGCACCATAACGCCCGCCTTTAACGGAACAGGCGCCGAAAACCCTTGAGAAATCAGGGGTTTTATTTTTTTGTGCGGCAAAACGAATTTTTTTCGGAACCGTTTTTATCATTCGACGCTTCGATGATTTCGCAAGTGTTTTTCCGCAAAAAAATCCGTCTTTCCGACTCATAAAGAATAAAGAACCTTTTGTTTTCGAAAACGTTCCCGAACGTTTAAAATTACGATACAAAAAAAAAAAAAACAAACACATATTGACATTATTATTTTGAGGTGATAAAATAATATGTAGTGAAATGTCGAAATTTGCGAATCGATTTTTTCCGGAATTTACTTACTTATTTTTGAAAAGGAGGAAAGATGAAAAAAGTTTTAATTCGGCTTGTGTCAATGATTTTGGCCGTCTTAACGGTGCTTCCGATTTTTTCGGCGCCTTCGTTCGGTGTCGAAGCAACGAAAAAAGAAAAAAGCTACGAAATTGCCGTTGTATATGATAATTCAGGTTCCATGTACATGAACAGCAAAGCGTGGTGCAAGGCAAAATACGCAATGGAAATATTTGCTTCGATGCTTGA
>CAYXMB010000058.1:0-7800 GCA_964466085.1 uncultured Ruminococcus sp. | reverse complement strand
CATTCCTATTTTGAGAGTGCCCGTGGGGTTTTCGGGAGTTTCGCTCTTGAGTGCGAATTCGGTAACTTCTTTACCGTTTACAACGTTGATTATCTGTTCCATAAGCTCTTTTTGAATATCAACGGTAACGTCGGTGAGAACTTCGTTTATATCTTCGACAAGGTCGTTGCCTTTCTTAAGGCCTATTGCGATTCCGACGTCTGCCGCAGTTGCGGTGAATCCCGTGTTGTTGTTTTCAAGTGCAACGTAGGAAAGCGAGGAGTCGGTCATGCAAACGGACTGTGCCGTAGGTTCTTCTGCGATATATCCGTCGATGGCGCCGCTCTTGAGAGCTGTCAAAAGGTCAGTGAAGTCGGGATATGTCGATGACTGAACGTTTTCGATTTGTTCAAGTGCGTCTGCGTGGAAAGTGCCGCTTTGAGCTGCGATTTTGGCACCCGAAAGGTCGGCGAGATTTTTCGCATCGGCGAGATTCGTTTTTTCGCTTTGACCGCAGGATGCGATGCAAAGAAGTGCGATAACGGCGGCAAGTAAAAGGGAAGTGATTTTTTTCATTTTTTTATACACCTTTCTTGAAAATAAAAAAACCGCACGTAAAGCGGTTCGAAATCAAAGGAAATACCGAATACGGCATAACCTGTTAATTAAGATAGCGCTCCACTTAAAGTGACAGTCCGGGAGGTATTCCCTCACGGCCCAGCAAAACGTTCACTGAGGAAGAACGTAAAGCTTCGGCGGCCTACCCTTTCAAACGATGCATTTCCTCTCGACATTCGTCGTACTGATGAAAGCCGCGCCTCTACCTACGATTAATTTTCCTATATCATATCATAAATGATTTGAGTTGTCAATAGCGATTTCGATGAAAAATTCTAATCGTTGAAACCGGTTTTTCGCTTCCCGAAAATATTTTTTCGGGTGAAAAATAAAAAATATTGAAAAAGCCCTTGACATTTCGCGGAATATTTGATATACTGAATACCGTTCAAAAGAACATATTGCGGAATTGTGTAAGGGTAGCACAGCAGACTCTGACTCTGTATGTCTGGGTTCAAATCCTAGTTCCGCAGCCATAAAAAAGCATTTGCCGACGCAAATGCTTTTTTAAACCGAAACCGTCTTTTCGGACGGGATAAATTAAATAACGTACTGCCACCGGGTAGATATAATCGACGTTTGATTTTTGCATCGTTAGGTCTCAGAAGATGCGAAAACGGGCGTCTTTTTTGTTCTTATCGGGCGGTACTCAAAGAAAGGAAATCGGTAAATGAAAAAAACAAAAATCAAAAATTACTTTTCGCCTGCGGAAATCGCACTGTGGGGGATATCCTCGTCGGTCATTGTAATCTCTTTCATGATTTTCGACAGAGAAAATTATGTAACGCTTGCGGCGTCCCTTGTCGGCGTGACATCTCTTATATTCAATGCCAAAGGGAATCCGATAGGTCAGTTTCTAATGGTGATTTTCAGCTTGCTGTACGGGGTTATATCTTACGGTTTCGCATATTACGGCGAGATGGCGACGTATCTCGGAATGACGGCTCCGATGGCCGTTTTCGCTTTGATATCGTGGCTTAAAAACCCATACGGCGACAGTCGCTTCGAAGTCAAGGTCAAGCGCCTTTCGAAGTCGGAAACGGTGCTTATGTGGGTTTTGACGGCTTTGGTTACGGGATTGTTTTATTTCATACTGAAAGCGTTTAACACCGCCAATATTATACCGAGCACGGTTTCCGTTGCGACAAGCTTCGTTGCCGTGTATCTGACTTTTAAGAGAAGCCCGTATTATGCCGTCGGATATGCCGCAAACGACGTCGTTTTGATTGTTCTGTGGGTTATGGCGTCTTTTGAGAGGGCAACTTATATTTCGGTTGTCGTTTGTTTTTCGGCATTTTTAATCAACGATATTTACGGGTTTATAAGCTGGAAAAGAATGGAGATTCGGCAGGTGAAAAAAGTTTAATTTAAAGTTTTATTCCGTTGGAACGCCGTTTTGCCCTTTCGTGTCTTTTTCCCTCTTTCTTATGAAAAGAAACTCGGTTTTTACGGCATCGGTCGGGCATACCGTCTTGCATTTTCCGCAGCGGATACATTCCGCAGAATTCGGATTGATTTGCGGATTGCATGCCATATCGCATATTTTCGCACATACCTTGCAATTTGTGCATTTGCTTTTATCTACCTTATATCTGAATGCGGATATCGGGTTGAAAAGCGAATATATTGCACCGAGCGGGCAGATATATTTGCAAAAGGGACGGTATATTATAATCGATAAAAAAACCGTAACGGCGAGAATTACGCCTTTTGCCGCATAGAGAAAACCTACCGTTTCACGGAGCGCTTTATTTAATATAACGAGGGGAAGTCCGCCTTCAAGCATTCCGACGGGACATATGAGCTTGCAAAAGTAAGGTGCACCCTGTCCCAAAAGGTCGGTTAAAAACATGGGGAGCAGAATTACGAATACCGCAAGAATTATGTACTTGATTTTTCTGAGGTACCTGTCGGATTTAAAAGTTTTGATTTTTTTGAAAAACGGGATTTTGAAAAGCAAATCCTGAATTAAGCCGAAAGGACACAAAAAAGAGCACACGAAGCGTCCCATAACGGCTCCTATAAGAAAAAGAAAGCCCGTGACGTAAAAAGCGAATTTGAAGTTATGACTTCCTATCACGGCTTGAAGTGAGCCGATGGGACAGGAGCCGAGCGCTCCGGGACACGAATAGCAGTTCATGCCCGGAACGCATATGTTTTTAAGTTTGCCCTTATATATTTTACCTTGAATAAATCCCGAAACGTAGCTGTTTGTCAAAATCGCCCAGAACGCCTGCACTCCGATGCGAATGCGCTCTCGGCGGTTCTTTTTTTTATTATCCAATTCCGATACACTCCAAACAAATATTAACGGCTTTTGTAAATACGGTGCCGACCTCTCCCCGCAAAATTCCGATTGCCATCATGACGCATCCGGAAATGATAAAGGCAAGGCAGAGAAAAGTCGAAATCGGGCGTTTGTCGGTCATTTCGCACCGCCGAGCTTTTCAAGTTCACCGTCTACTACGGTTTTCCATTCTTTATAGCTTCTCGCTCCGATATAAGCCTCGCTCACGATATTTCCCTCGCTGTCGACAAAGAAACTTTCGGGGAAACTTTCGATTCCCGTGAGTCTGCCGTTCATTTCGCTCTCGTCGGGTATCAGAAACGGGAAAGACGCACCGCTTTTGTCGTGCAGAGTTTTGGCAAGTTCAATGGCGTTGCTGTCCTCTTTTCCGTTGTATTTCGTATCGAGAACCACTGCTACGACGTTGAATTTTACGCCGTTTTTGACATAGTCGGCACGGAGTTTTTCAAGTTCCGGCATTTCTTCGACACAATAAGTGCACCATGTTGTGAGAACGTTGACGAGAGTTAAATCGTAATCGGAGAAGATATCCTGAGTATAGCCGTTGCCGAAAATGTCCTTTCCCGAAAAAATCCCCGTGCTGTCGACGTTTTCGTTTTTGCCGACCGAAAAAGCACTGTAAGCATATTCGGGGTCGAATTCTTTCATTTCGGCAATGAAAATCAGTGAGCTTTCAAGTTCCGAGACGGACTCCGATTTGCTGCCTGAGTTTATGCTGAGGTAATATTCGTATTTTCCGTCGTCACTGTCACCGACTTTTTTGTGAGTGTCGCATCCCGTCAAAGCATCGAGATTACTTACCTCCCCTTTTACGTATATGCCGATTGCTCCGACCTTTTCGAGACTGTCAAGCCATGTGTAAATATCGATTGACGTAACTTTTTCTTCTCTTTGCGCATCGGTTGTCGCATAGAAAGTCATGAAGGCGTATTTTACGGTCGTTGCATCTTCGAATTCTTCGGTTTGATACAGAAACACTTCCCGATTCTCTATTTTGCCGTATAAACTTTCGGTCGGCGTGAAATCGATACCTATGAATGGGAAAATGTATTCTCTTTGAGCCTGTATACCGATATCGACGGGTCTGAATTCGAGAATTTCATCGGAGCTGTCATCAACGTCATCGAGCGTACTGTTGAAACTTTCAAGTGCATTGAGCTTGTTTTTGTCCGAGTCGGTGTTAATAATGAACGTGCAGCTCGAAAAGGCAGAAAGAGTCAATGCGACGGTGAGTATTAAAGCGATAAATTTGATCTTGTTCATAGAAAGCTTTTCCCTTCATTAATTTACAGCATTATTCTATCATAAATCCCGGTGTATTACAATCCTTTGTCTCAATAATTTGTAACGTTTTATAAAACGGGAAAACGCTCTTTCGGTATTAAAGCGTCTTTCGTGTCAAACAATATATTAAGCGTCATGCGAGAATATTAAAAATGTTCGGGAAAACGGTTGACAAATCGCATTTCGAGGCGTATAATTACACCTGCTGAACAAAAAGAGGCTATTTTACAGAATAAATCGTTCAAATAATATGTCAAGGAGATACCAGATGAACATAAAGAGAAACATTCTTTTAAATCCGGGACCGGCTACGACGACGGATACCGTTAAGGCGGCGCAGCTTGTGCCCGATATTTGCCCCCGTGAGAAGGAATTTGCCGATATTATGAAAAAATTCCGTCGGGATATTTTGAAAACGGTACATGCCGGTGACGACTATACGTCGGTACTTTTCTGCGGTTCGGGTACGATAAATATCGACGTTTGCATAAATTCGCTTGTGCCCGAAGGAGGGGGTGTTCTCGTTGTAAACAACGGCGCTTACAGTACGAGAGCGGTTGAAATATGCGAGTATTACGGTATTGAGCATATCGACCTTCGCTTTCCTTTCGACGAGGTTCCGAACCTTGACGAGGTCGAAAATGTTTTGAAAAGTCATCCCGAAATCGCCCTTGTTCATACGACACACAATGAAACGGGTACGGGACTTCTCAATCCGATAAAGGAAATCGGAGCTTTGGCTCACAAATACGGTGCGATTTTCACTGTCGATACGACGTCGACTCTTGCAATGAGACCTATTGACGTTTACAGAGATAATATCGATTTTTGTATGGCAAGCGCTCAAAAAGGGCTCATGGCGATGGCGGGACTTTCGTTTATAATAGGAAAACGTTCCGAAATCGAGAAGTCGGCAAATTACCCGACCCGTTCTTACTATTGCAATCTTTATTTGCAATATCATTATTTCGAAGAAACGGGAGAGATGCATTTCACGCCTCCCGTACAGACGGTATATGCGGCCGTCAAAGCGCTCGAAGAGTATTTTGCCGAAGGCGAAACTGCGAAATGGGAGCGTCACACGAGAGTATATAACGCTTTGAGAGAGGGAGTTTGCAAACTCGGCTTTAAAGAGGTGATAAAACCCGAAAATCAGGCAGGGCTTGTATGTACGGTGAAATATCCCGATGACCCGAATTGGAGTTTTGAGGCGGTGCACGACTATTGTTACGACAGGGGATTTACGATTTATCCGGGTAAAATAAGCGGAAACGATACGTTCCGCCTCTGCGCTCTCGGCGCTATAGATAAAGAAGACATCGACGAATTTTTCAAGGTTTTCGAAGAAGCGCTTGAAAAAACGGGCGTTAAGACGCCTGTATATTATAAAGATATGTGAGGAAATGACGATGAAAAAAGTTTATGCATGTTTTTGCACCGACGTGATACACGAAGGGCACTTGAATATAATAAATACGGCATTGAAATACGGGGAGCTCACGGTGGGACTTCTGACAGATGCTGCGATGATACGCTGCGACCGTTTTCCGACGGTATCTTTCGAAGAAAGGCGTGCGATGTTCGAGGCGATACCGGGAGTTAAAAATATTGTTGTTCAGGACGCAGTGCTTTACGACGACGTGATTGAAAAAATCCGTCCCGATTACGTAATTCACGGCGATGAATGGAAAAACGGACCGAAGAAGGCAATCCGCGAAAACGTTCTTTCCCTGCTTGAAAAATACGGCGGAGAGCTTATCGAGGTGCCGTATACAGTCGGAGACGAGGTTTCGAGAATAGACCGCCGTCAGCGTGAAAAGCTCGCAATGGCGGAATACAGAGGACCGAGACTTCGCAAACTTATAGATTTGTGTTCTCCCGTAAAGGCAATAGAGGTACATGACGGCTTGACAGGTCTTATTGCCGAGAAGACCGTAGTTGAAAACGGCGGTGAATTTTCGCAGTTCGAGGCTATGTGGATAAGCTCTCTTTGCGATTCGACGGCTAAGGGAAAGCCCGATATCGAACTTGTCGATATGACATCGAGGTGTCGCACGATAGACGACGTTATGGAAGTTACGACGAAACCGATAATTTTCGACGGGGATACGGGCGGACTTACCGAGCACTTCGTTTATCTCGTGAGAACGCTTGAGCGTATGGGTGTTTCGGCTGTAATAATAGAGGATAAAATAGGACTGAAAAAGAATTCTCTTTTCGGAACCGAAGTTGAGCAGACTCAGGACAGTATAGAGAATTTTTCGAGAAAGATTGCCGCCGGGAAAAAGGTACAGCTTTCCGACGGATTTATGATAATCGCAAGAGTCGAGAGTCTTATTCTCGAAAGAGGAATGGATGATGCCCTTGAAAGAGCGCATGCTTTCAGAAAAGCGGGTGCCGACGGAATAATGATTCACAGCAGAAAGAAAGAACCCGACGAGATACTTGAATTTTGCGACAGATTCAGAGCGGATGACCCCGAAACGCCGCTTGTCGTCGTTCCCTCGTCGTTTAATTCTGTGACGGAGCAAACTTTGGCAGAGCACGGGGTCAATATAGTTATTTACGCAAATCAGCTGACGAGAAGCGCATTTCCCGCAATGGAAAGCACGGCAAGGGATATATTGGTTCATCACCGTGCGAAAGAGGTTGACGACAGGCTCATGCCGATTAAAGATATTATAACGCTCATAGATGAGCTTTAAGGAGGACGTATGAGAGCTTGCGATTTTTTGGCGGCAACGGGGTGCGAATTCTTCACGGGAGTTCCCGATTCACAGCTGAAAGCTTTGTGTGACTGTATTTACGGTAAATACGGCGTTAACTCGAAACATCATATAATCGGGGCAAACGAGGGAAACTGCGTTGCGATAGCGACGGGATATTACCTCTCTTGCGGAAAGATACCTTTAGTTTACATGCAAAATTCGGGAGAGGGAAATATCATAAATCCCGTTGCCTCACTTACGAGAGAGGAAGTTTACGGCATACCGATGGTATTCGTCATAGGCTGGAGAGGGGAGCCCGGAGTTCCCGATGAGCCGCAGCACGTTTATCAGGGAAAGATAACTCTTTCTTTACTTGACGAGATGAAAATCGAGCATTTCGTTATATCGAAAAATACCGATATTTCGGATATAAAATGTCAAATGGATAAATGGAGTGCCGAGCTTGAAAAAGGCAGGAGTGTTGCTTTCGTTGTCGAAAAAGGCGCTCTGACACAGGATACCGTGCCGGATTACCGAAATGATGCCGAAATGACGAGAGAGGATATTATTTCACGTGTTATTTCGTATTCGAAAGACGACCCGGTCGTTTGCACGACGGGTAATGAGGGGCGGGTATTGTTTGAACTTCGGGAAAAGGATAAAGCCGGTCATTCGAGGGATTTTCTGACTGTTGGTTCAATGGGACATGCTTCGTCGATTGCTCTCGGAATAGCGCTTCAAAAGCCGGAAAGCACCGTTTGGTGCATTGACGGCGACGGTGCGGCGCTTATGCACATGGGCTCTCTTGCGGTGGATTTATCGAGCTGCGTGAACAACATGATTCACGTAATAATCAACAACGGCGTTCACGAGAACGTAGTCGCTAGGCAAAGGAGAGCAAAG
>CAYXMB010000057.1:0-7834 GCA_964466085.1 uncultured Ruminococcus sp. | reverse complement strand
GGATTTGAACCAACGACCTCCGGGTTATGAGCCCGACGAGCTACCAACTGCTCTATCCCGCGATATGAAATTATGGTGCCGGAGACCGGGCTCGAACCGGTACGTAACTTTCGTTACACGGGATTTTAAGTCCCGGGCGTCTGCCAATTTCGCCACTCCGGCAATGCCGTTCTTCAAAGCTTATATATTATACCACATATTATTCGGCATGTCAATACTTTTTTAAAAAATAATTGTTCGACCTGTTTCGACGGTAAATTTTCAAAGTAAATTCGGCGGTGGAATTCGGAGGTTGCGTTCGGTGCGGGAACTTGCAAGCCCGCTTCGACGGCTTTCGTTTGAAAGCCGTCGGCCGTTACGTGCTCTCGTTTTCGTTCTGTGAAGACACATCGGCTGTGTCTTGTGAACTTTCGGAGCTTTGTTCTTCGTAAGAAATGAGCTTTACGTCCCATATGCGGGAAAATACGGAGCTTGAAATGCTCGGTGACCGATTGAGAGTCGATGTGTCGATATAATCACTGCGTATAAGGGCATAGGAGCCGTTCTGGTACGTCGGAAGCTCAAAGCGGAGCGTTTGTATAAGTTCAAGCGCATCGGCTCTGAATTGCCGCTTCTCGACGGCGTCAAGGGTGTTGTCGGAACTTGCTATGAGGCTGTCGAGCTTTTCGACGGCGTCGGATTGGTTAAGTGTTTCCGAGCCGAATGTTACCGTGCCGTAATTATCGATTTGTCCGCCGTCGTAAAGCGCTTTTACGCCGTTCGCTTTGACGTTATCTTTGCTTTTCGTAACCGAATAACGCTCCGCAAGTGCATCGCCCGCATCTCTCAAATCCCAGCTCAAAGCGTAAATCGCAACTCCGTTGTCGGAATAGATGTTATAGAGCAAATCGCCGTCGAAAACGATTTCGGCTTTCGCTCCGAGTTCCTCAAGGTGTTCACATGCCTTTTCAAACATCGGGTACATAGCTCCGTTTTCTTCGCCGGGCATAAGGCAGAAAGTGAATTCGGCCTGTTCTCCGGTTTTCGTATTTATCATGATACCGTCTGTATTTGCAGTGTAACCCGACATTGCGAAATTGTCCCATGCAACGGTAAGTGTCGGGTCATAAAGGTCTTGCGTCTCGCCGTTTTCAAAACCGTAAAAGGTCGGTATGCTGTATGAAATTTCGGAACCTTTCGAGTTTTGCCGTGCAATTGACGTATCAAGGAGTGATAAAATCGCCGTGCGGGTTCTTATATTGAGATAATAAGATGGGTTAACGACGACGTAATAATAAGATTCATCGGGTATGAAGAAAGTTTCGACGTTATTTTTCTTTTCGAGTTTAGTCACGCTTTCGAAATCGTTTTCGGAAATTACGGCGTTTACGGTGCCTCCGGATATCGATTTCGATGCACCCGATGACGTGATATCTTTAATCGTGACTGTTTTTGTATAAGAAACGTGGAGGCTTTTCCCCATTGAGAAAAACATTTGATTTGCGACAAGGGATATTTCGCCTTTTCCTTTGCTTTGCAAGACGTAGGGACCGCTTCCGACGGGATTTTCGCCGATTTCTTTTACGTGTGCGGCAAAGTCCGCATCTCCCGACGGAAATCCCGCCGCATTGAGTGTTTTATCGGTTTGAAAATCCGAAAGGTAGTTTTTTGCGGAAACAATAAAGATGTCGCAAAGCTTCGACGTATTATCGAAAACGCCGTCGAAAAGCAGAGTTAAACTGTCGAAAGTTTCACCGTCGATTTCAACGTTTCCGACTTTTATTCCGCTTATTTCTTCGGGTTGCTTGCCGTCGCATATTCCGACCGCAAAATTTTCAAGCGCTTTTTCGAAGAAACGGTCGGCTTCGCTTGCGGATTCGTTTCCTTCAAGTGCTTCGTAGTCTACCGTCCCGTTTGATGAATAAGAACGTGACATGATTTCGAAAAAGTCGGCGGCACTCGGAAAATCGCCGTCGGTGATTGAATAGAGCTTTCCTTCGGTATCTTTAAATCCCGTAAGTGCCGATTTCGAAATTACGGTGTATTTATCCGACAGAACTTTGGAATAGTGAATATAGCTTTCTTTTTCGGTATCGAGATAATAACTCTCCGACGAAAAGTCGTATGCGTAGTCGCCGTCGTCATCGGGCACGTATGTTACGTACATTTCGTTTTCCAAAGCGTTTTTCAGGGTTGTTTTATAAGTATAACCGCCGTTTTCGTTTCGGATACCGACGAGGTTTCCGTCGGGGTCGGCCTCATATTCGTAAACAAAGGTGCCGTAATTCCACAGTGTCATTGCGAAAGCGGTCGACATGCCCTTTGAATTTTCGATGTCGTCTGCCGTGACACCGTTTGAAACGTATATTTCGGCACTTTCGTCGTTCAGATAATTATCTGCGGCGTATGTGACGATTCCGTTTGCGAATTCTTCGCCCGATGTCACTATGCAATTTTTGAGTTGTGCGATTTCCTCTTCCGTAAAGACGTCCGTCACAAAGCCGTTTTGAACGGCTTCCTTTGCCGAATTCGCAATTTTTTCGGCACCTGTTTTTCCGACTTTATAGTCGTATAATCCGACGAGAGGAAAACTTGCGAAATCAAGGTATCCGATTTCGGCATCGCACGCCGCATAAATCGAGAACACGACGTCGTTTGCCGAGAGAGACGTTGAATCGGAGAAAAGCATACTGTTTTTAAGCGTTATTTCCACCGCCGTAAAACTTCCGCCGTCCGTTTTTTCAAACGTTTCGTCCGATGAATAAAATTCAACGTTCAAAGCGACGCAGTTTTCTCCGTCACCCCATACCGCAGAGCCGTCGGGGGAAGACGAGACGAGTCTCGAATAGAGCATATCTTTGACCGCTCCGTCGGCCCCTCCCGTTCTCGAAAACGGAGACGTATCACCCGTAAGACCGTAAACTCCGATTCGCAGCGAGCCGTCGTCGGTGTTGCATGACGGCAGTGAAAAACAAAGAATTGCGGCAAGAAATGCGCAGAAAATTTCAGATAATTTTTTCATTCGGGTATCCTGATGTCATGGGAATAATCTCGAAAGAGCGTTTTCCGCTCTCCATGAGAAAGAGTTTATATAAAAGTTTATATCGTGATTGTTTTCGTAAACGTTGCGTATTGCGAAATACGTTGCGTTTGCAATCGAAAGGTCGTAAGTGCCCGCAGAGTATGCCATGTCGTAATAAACGCTGTAGCATATTGTTTCGACGGAATCCGCCGACGCATTGTCTCTGAGGTAATAATACATGGATTCCGTCGTGTAGGAATCGACGAGATATCCGAGAGATGCTGCGTTCAGAGCTGCCAGGATTTTGGAGCTTTTCTCTGCCGACGAACAAGTGGCGGGTACGGCGAAAAAGGCGGAATCCGCAGGGGACACGGTTTTATAAGATTCCTGTTCGGCGTTTGCCTTCGGAATCGGCAAAATGCCCCACACGGTGTCGGATGTCGAAAGATTTTTTGCCTCACCCAAAGTTTCGATAAGAAAAACCGCACCGCCGTTTGCGAACGTGTCAATCGATTCCAAAGAGTTTTTGATTTTGTTTTCGTCGTTGAAAAGTTTATAGGCGATATCGGTGAATTCGGCGGAGCCCTCCGCATCCACCGCCGTAAGTGCGGAGTTTCCGATTCCCGCACTTATGAATTTGTTATCGCAGGAAACATAGATAATATCTCCGAGATTCTGCGACGTGTTCTGTGCGCCGTAGCTTGCGACTCCGTCACCCGACAGCAAGTTCGCATATTCGAAAAACTTATCCCAAGTCCATTCTCCGTCACGCATGAGTTTGTAAGGATAATCGATTTCCGCTTTGTCGAAAAGGTCTTTGTTGAAGAAAACGCAGGGAAGTTTATCGGGCTGAAGGGTTGCCCAGCTTGCAACGGCATATGCGCTGTCGGATGCCGCTCCCGCTTCGACTCCGCTTTCGATATTGCACCCCGCTTCGTAATCGTAAAACGGGAGGCTCAGAAGATTTGTGAGAATTCCGCTTGACGAAAACTGAGTTATATAGTATTGCGGAACGGTTATGAGGTCTGCGTAAAACTCACCCGCAAGGCAAGCGTTGTATAATTCGGTATAAAGTGTGTCGGGGTCGGCTTCTTTTGTCACTATTTCGATGTTGAACATGTCTTCGACCCGCAAATTCCTTTCGTAAACCGCACGGCTCATGACCGTTCCGCATTTGTCGGGGTCCGTGATTTCGGGATATGCGGAAGCTATCAGGAAAGTCGTGCCGCCGAAATCCTGTTTTCCTATTCTGTTGAGGTGCATTTTCACCGTTTTGTCGAAATCGTTCTCAATGTATGAAAAGGGGTCGTCACGCTCCGATGCTTCAGCGCTTTCGGCATCGCTTTCGGTATATGACGTTTCGCTGTCGGCGGGGATATCTGTTTTTACGGCACAGGAGCAAGTTTCGAGTACGAAAATCAATAACGTGATTACGGCTATAAAAGCTTTGAATTCTGTTTTCACGGCACCCTCCGTTAATTTCGAGAATATTTTATATTATTATAATACACCATTTGGAGCGGAAATGCAAATTATATTTGTTTTTCCTTCGACCGAAGCCGTCACGGTAGCCCGTTTCCCGCTTTTTCCGAAGTTCCGGTGCCTCGAAACACCGATTTCAGACTGCCCGATAAGACCGAATCCGACGCACGGTGCATGTTAATATCGTACAGTATTTTGTTTTTGCCGAAAGGAGATATGAATGATTTGCAAAATTGGCAAATATAAAATGAGAAAGATAATTTGCGGTGCATGGGCTTCGTGTGCGTGCGTTGTTTTGCTTGCCTCGTCTTTCGTTGCGGTTTTTGCGTCTCCGTCGACGGACGTTTTAAATTGCTTTTTCGGATATTCCGCCTCAAAATCTCAAAAGGACGAAAAAAGTGACAGTGCGCCCGAAAAAATCGGAGACGAGAAAATGGCTCTTGTGTGGAAAAACATATCGATGCCGCAGGATTTCGAAGTTTATCTCGGAAAACGCGCGCTGACCTGCGAGAGCCTTCTTGACGGTGAAAAGGCGTATGTCGGTATAGCCGATATAATTCGCATATTCGTTCCCGAAGCCGAAGTTTCGAAAAGCGAAACCTGTGTTACGGCGTCCTGTGACGGATTCGATTTTTCGGCAAATGCGTGCGATGGGTGGCTGAGCGTGAATGAGAGATATATTCCGTGCGAATATAAAACGGGGAAAAGCGGTGCTTTGATGATGCCGTTGTCGGTTGTATCCGAGATATTTTCGACCGAAGTTTCCGTTTCGGGTGACTTTGAAAGCGTGAGTTTTTCGAAATCGGACGGAATATCGGGAGATGCCGAAGACTATTACGACGAAGATGAGCTGTATTGGCTGTCCCGTATCATATCCGCCGAAAGTCGGGGTGAGAGTATCTACGGGAAAATCGCCGTCGGAAACGTTGTTCTGAATCGTGTTTCGAAGGAGGGATTTCCGAATACCGTGTACGGTGTGATTTTCGATTCTTCCTGCGGAGTTCAGTTTACGCCCGTATCCGACGGCTCCGTTTTCAACGAACCCGACAGCGAGAGCGTAACGGCGGCAAAGCTTTGTCTTGAAGGGTATTCCGTATCGACACGTATACTTTATTTTTTCAATCCCGACACGGCATCGGATAATTGGATAAGCGAAAATAGGACTTTTGCGATGACTATCGGAAATCACAGCTTTTATTCGTGATTTTTCGTTTGAATTCGGAAGTGTACTTTCGGGTACGGTAAAAGTCCCGCCTATGCGGAGTGCCTCTTGCGGCGTACTCCGCACAGGCGGGACGTTTTTTGAAAATATTTCTGTTTTATATTCGGATTTTTACGTTATGAATTTCTGAATCTCGAAAGGAAATTTTCGGTTTCTTCGTGAACCGGAGAGGTGAAGAGCTCATCGGGAGTACCTTCTTCGAGGACCACGCCGTTGTGCATGAAGATTACTCTGTCCGACACGTCTCTTGCGAATGCCATTTCGTGAGTTACGACAAGCATTGTCCGACCGTCGTTCGCAAGGTCTTTCATGACGCTTAAAACTTCGCCGACCATTTCGGGGTCAAGTGCGGAGGTCGGTTCGTCAAACAGGAGAACTTCGGGTTCCATTGCAAGTGCTCTTGCGATGGCAACTCTCTGCTTCTGACCGCCCGAAAGCTGTTTCGGTTTCGCATTTATGTAAGGTGTCATGCCGACTTTTTCAAGATACTTCATCGCCGTTTCTTCGGCTTCCGCTCTGCTTTTCTTCAGGACGACCGTCTGACCTATTATGCAGTTTTCAAGTGCCGTCATGTTGTTGAACAGGTTAAACGATTGAAAGACCATTACGACTTTGGCTCTGTACTGTTCGATTTTAAGAGAGGAATTTTTTATATCTTCGCCGTGAAATAAAATTGTTCCGTCGGTCGGTGTTTCAAGAAGATTGATGCATCTCAGCATTGTGCTTTTTCCCGAACCGGACGATCCGATAATACTTACGGTTTCGCCTTTGTTTACGGAAAGGTTTATGTCTTTCAGGACGCTGTTTTCGCCGAAATTTTTGCGAAGGTGAGCAAGCTCGATTATTTTTTCTCCGTTATTCATTTTACTTGCCCTCCTTTACGTGGATTTCCGCAGAGGGGTCGGTCTGCGAACCGAAAATCGTGTAGTTGTCTTTTCCGTCAAGCTGTTTTTCGACAAATCTGAGAAGCCTTGTTACGGCGAAAGTCAGAATGAAGTATATGACGCAAACGACGAGATATGTTTGGAACGTTTCGAAATTCTGTCTTTTGATTATTCCGGCAAAATAATAAAGTTCCGTAACGCCGATGACGTTTAAAACCGACGTATCTTTTATATTAATGACGAATTCGTTGCTGACCGACGGGAGAATATTTCTTATAACCTGCGGGAGGATTACTCTCACCATAGTTTGCGAGTGCGTCATTCCGATTGCCATTGCGCCTTCGAACTGTCCTTTGTCGATTGAGATGATGCCTCCGCGCACGATTTCCGCCATATAAGCGCCTGTGTTGATTGAAACTATGATAATGCCCGAAGGAATGAGCGCAAGCGTGTTTCCGCCCGTTGCGAATGCGTAGCCCCAATATATTACCATAGCCTGAACCATCATCGGTGTACCGCGAAATACTTCCACGTATATTGCGATAACGGCGTTCAGAATTCTGTGCAGGGTTCTCAAAACGATATTTTTGCCGAGAGGTGCCGTTCTGACGATACCGGTCAAAAGTCCTATTATAAGTCCTATTACGGTACCAGTTAAAGCGAGCAGAAGCGTATTTCCGACACCTTTCAGAAGCTGCGGATAATACTTAACGGCAATGTTGATAACGTCGGTAATAAAATCCATTTTTATAATCCTTTTGTTTATTTCTTAATAACGACAACGAGGTTCGATTCGTAATAAGTATTTGTGAAATCGATTTCTTCGGCACGTTCTGCCGTAGGGCTCATTCCCGCTACGATACAGTCGATTGTACCGGACTGCACTGCGGGGATAAGGGAATCCCATTCCATAGCGTAAATTTCGAGTTTGAGACCGAGTTTGTCGGCAACGTATTTTGCAACCTGTACGTCGTATCCGTTTGCATAGAGGCCTTCTTTGCCTTCGCCGCTTATCGGAATGCAGCCGAGAGTGGAGGAATCGGTTGCCGTCCAGTTGTAAGGCTCGTAAGCGCACTCCATTCCTATTTTGAGAGTGCCCGTGGGGTTTTCGGGTGTTTCGCTCTTAAGTGCGAATTCGGTAACTTCTTTACCATTTACAACGTTGATTATCTGTTCCATAAGCTCTTTTTGAATATCAACGGTGACGTCGGCGAGAACTTCGTTTATATCTTCGACAAGGTCGTT
>CAYXMB010000056.1:0-7874 GCA_964466085.1 uncultured Ruminococcus sp. | reverse complement strand
CGAAGATAAATACATCATTCCCGGTCTCGGCGACGCCGGCGACAGACTTTTCGGAACAAAATAATGCGTGAATTTCGCATTAACAAAAATGACGGCGGGCAGCGGCTTGACAAGTTTGTTTCTAAAACTGTTTGGGGGCTGCCCCCTTCGCTTACCTATAAATTTTTGAGAAAAAAGAGGATAAAGGTCAACGGCAAAAAAGCCGAAGGGCGGCTTATTCTTTGCGAGGGCGACGTCGTTGAAATGTATATTCCCGACGAATTTTTCGAAAAAAAGAAAAATTCCGTGAACGTTGCGGAATATGCGAGAGTCAAGCCGCACCTTACGGTGGTTTACGAGGATGAAAATTTAATAATATGCGATAAAGATTCGGGTGTGCTGTCGCACGTCGGAGACGAGGGCGACAAATCGGACGCCGATTTCTCCGATAGGGAGACGCTTTTGTTTCATATTAAGTCGTATCTTTACCAAAGCGGTAAGTGGAATCCCGAAAACGAAAATTCTTTTGCGCCGTCTCTTTGCAACAGAATCGACCGTAACACGGGCGGACTTGTGATTTGCGCCGTTAATGCCGAAACGCTGAGAGGTGTTAACGGGCTTATTCGTGACGGAAAAATCCAAAAAAAGTATCTTTGCGCCGTTCACGGGACTTTCGGGAAAAAGCATGATATTTGCACGGCTTATCTGTTTAAAAATTCGAAAACCAAAACCGTGAGAGTTACGGAAAACGAAGTTCGGGGTTCAAAAAAAATAGTGACCGAATACCGTGTACTCGACTTCAACGAAAAGCTGAATCTCTCGCTTCTCGAAGTGACTTTGCATACGGGACGCACCCATCAGATAAGAGCGCACATGTCATATCTCGGACATCCGCTTCTGGGAGAGGGAAAATACGCGCAAAACAAAGAGGACAGAGCTTTGGGTTACTCAAGCCAGGCGTTGTATTCTTATAAATTGACTTTTTCGGGTGAAGCGGAACCTGTGGGATATCTTTGTAACAGGAGCTTTTCGGTCGATTTGAGCCGAATTGATTTTTTGAAACTGTTTTCAAGGTGGGAAAAGTGGATTTCAAAATAAGCGAAGATTACGCAGGGCTTACTGTAAAGGAATATCTTTTCGACGTTCTCGGATTTTCGTCGGGTGCCGTAAAAAGAGTGAAATATCGGGAGAACGGTATAACGGTTAATTCCGAGAGGGTGACTGTAAGGAAAGTTCTCTCCGAAGGAGATATCCTGTCGCTTGCCTTTGAAGACAGGAAAGAGGACGAAAACGTTTATACGGTTCCGACTCCTCTTGATATCGGTATCGCCTATGAAGATTCTTATATAACCGTTGTCGATAAACCGCCGAAAATGCCGACTCATCCGTCTTTGGGGCATAAATGCGATACCGTTGCAAATGCTCTTGCGTGGAGATACAGGGAGGCGCCTTTTGTGTTCAGACCCGTCAACAGACTTGACTGCGATACAAGCGGTCTTATGATTGCGGCACGGGACAACGTGAGTGCGGGAAAGATGTATTCCTCCATGATAAAAGGAGAAATCAAAAAGAGATACATTGCGATTTTGGACGGTGTACCTCCGGAAAAATGCGGTCAAATCGATACTTACATGTGCCGTGAGGACGGCAGTATAGTTAAAAGAAAAGTTTGCGGCCCCGACGAACCTTCGGGAAAGAGGGCTGTTACGGAGTACAGGGTGATTGCCGAAAACGGAAAGTCGTCGGTTGTCGAAGCTGTTCCCGTGACAGGAAGAACGCATCAGCTGAGGGTTCATTTCGCATCGATCGGGTGTCCCATTACGGGAGACACGATGTACGGCGGAAAAAGCGACTTAATCGACAGGCAGGCGCTTCATTCCCACCGCTTGTCGTTTATTCATCCCGAAAGCAAAGAGAGAATTTCCGTGATGTCATCTTTGCCTTTCGATATGGCTCTTCTTTCGAAAAAGCTTCGGTTTGACGGACTTGAAAAACTTCTTGAGGTTTTTGACGAAATGACGGATGAAAATTTTCGAGTATAGAAAAACGAAAATCCCCGCCTATGGACGGCGCTCCTTGCGATGTGCCGTCCACAGGCGGGGATTCAATGTGTATCTTGTTTTGCCGAAAAATTAAAATCCGTTGGCTTTTCAAACCGTGTATTCTCCGTCGGACTTTCGTTACAGATTGCGTAATCAGTCTTCTCTCAGAGATTTCAGCAGAGATATTTCCTCTTTGTAGCCTTGAAGGTCGCACGGCGTTTCAAGATAGAAGGGGAGATTTTTTATATATTCGCAGTTGACGATTTTTCGAAATCCTTCGATTCCGATAAAACCGTCTCCTATTTTTTCATGTCTGTCTTTGTGAGAGCCTACGGGGTTTTTGGAATCGTTAATATGAATTGCGAAAAGCTTTTCGATACCTACCGTTTTGTCGAATTCTTCAAAGACTTTTTCGGGGCATGCGGCAATATCGTATCCCGCATCGCTCGCGTGACATGTATCGAGGCAAACGCCGACCTTTGAGCGCAAATCGGGATTTACAAGGTCGATTATCCGACGCAGTTCCTCAAAGCGTGAGCCGATTTCGCTTCCTTTTCCCGCCATTGTTTCGAGAAGTACGGTAACCGTTTGCTCCGGCTTTAAAATCGAGTTCAGCATTTCCGCTATAAAATTTATTCCGACGTCAACTCCCTGACCGACGTGACAGCCCGGATGAAAATTGTAAAGCGCACCCGGCACCGATTCGAGAAGGCGCAGCTCTTTTTCCATCGCTTCTGCGGTATATTTGCGTATCGATTCGTCTTTTGATGCCGGATTGTAAGTATACGGCGCATGTGCGAGCGGAGAGTGCATTCCGTTTTTTTTCATAAGTTCGACAAGAGCGGCTATATCGTCGGGGGACGGCTCTTTCGAACGTGAACCTCTCGGATTTTTCGTGAAATACTGAAAAGTATTCGCTCCGATTGAAAGGGCTTCGTGCCCCATGTGTTCATATCCTCCGCTTACCGAAAGATGGGATCCTATATAAAACACTGTTAAGTCCTCCTTTTTATTTATTTTATCAAACAAACGTTGCAAAGTCAATAATCGCGACAGGTGAATTTTAAAATCAAACGTATCTTCGGGATACTTTGACATATTATATTTATGATATGAAAAATTCGTCTTTCGGCGGAGGGCAAAATGAGGAGCAGGGTAATAAGTTTTTCATCGTTGATTTCGAAAATCAACTGCGTTTCGCAGGCAATATATGATGACAGACTCACGGTTTATGCGGCGCAAATGTCGTTTTATATTTGCATTTCGGTAATACCGCTTGTGCTTCTCGTCACGTCGCTTGTCAAAACTCTTTCGCCTCAGCTTGTCGAAGAAGCGATTCGCATTTTTCGAAAATCTTTGCCGAGCGGCACCGAAGGGTTGCTCGAAAAGATACTCGGTGACGCTCTTGAACGCCCCGTGTTGCCGATTTTATCGTTCAGTGCGGCAACGGTTCTTTGGAGTGCCGCAAAGGGCTTTACGGCGGCTGTAAGAGGCCTTTCCGAAGTGTTCGGAACGAGAGCGAGAGGCGAGTATTTCGTAAATGTATTCAGCGGTCTTGTCTTTACCGTGCTTTTCACCGCCGCAATTTCGGTAACGTTGCTCCTTCTTGTCGTTTTCGAGAGTATCGGGACTGCGGCGAATAAATTTTTGCCTGCTTTTTTGTGTTCCGGCTACAAAGGACTTATAGTTTTCTCGGTTTTGACTTTATTCTTTTCGTCGTTATATTACTTTGTCGCAAAGGGCGGCTTGTTTTTCGGGCGAACTCACAAAAGTAATCCGAAAGTTCCGATGAATTTTCGAAGTCAGTTTATCGGAGCGTCGGTTGCGGCTGCGGGTTGGATGGTTTATTCGTATTTTTACTCTTTGTATTTTAAGTATTACGCCGGAACGTCGTATGTATACGGCGGTCTTGCAGCCGCAGTGCTTTTAATGCTTTGGATTTATTTTTGCGCCGTAATTTTTCTTTTCGGTGCCGAAATCAACAAAGTGCTGTATTTTTCCGAAAACCCCGAACGTTTTCCGGCGAAATAACATGCTTTCTTTATTGATTTCAAATTCGATAAGTGGTATACTTAAATACGGAAAGATTTTTGAAAATACAGGTTATTTTATGAACTTATTGCACATGAAACACGTTTTGGCGGTCGCAAAGGCGGGTTCTCTCGGCAGGGCGGCGGAGGAACTTATGACAGCGGCACCCAATATCAGCCGTTCCGTCAGGGAGATTGAATCGGATCTCGGCATTGTTATATTCGAAAGAACGAAAAACGGCATGAAACCGACGCCTGCCGGTGAGGAATTCATCAATTTCGCAAAGAGTATTTCAAGTCAGATAGACGAGGTTGAAAACTATTTCAAAAACGGTTCTCCGAAAAAACAGAAATTTTCGGTATCGGTGCCCCGTGCGGGCTACATTGCGGAGGCTTTTGCCGAATTTTCGAAAACACTTTCGAAGGAGGATGCGGAAATATTTTACAAAGAAACCGATTCGAAAAGAACGGTACGGAACGTGGCTGACGGAAATTACAGGCTCGGGATAATAAGATATGCCGAAAATTACGATGTATATTTCAAAAACATGCTTGAAGAAAAGGATTTTCAGTATGAGCTTGTCGCCGAATTCACATATTCTCTCGCTATGAGCAAAGAAAGCCCGCTTGCAAGTGCGGAAAACGTAACGCTCGGCGATTTGAGGAAATATATCGAAATCATTCATGCCGACTCATACGTTCCGACTCTCCCGCTTTCGAAGGTCGTAAAAGAAGAGCTTCCCGATAATATCGGCAGAAGAATTTTTATTTCCGGAAGTGCGAGCCGGTACGATATTCTGTCGGGCAACCCCGAAACTTTTACGTGGATTTCACCTCCTCCGACGCATTATCTCGAACGTTACGGATTGGTTTGCAAAAAATGCGCCGAAAACGGAAGAAAATACAAAGATGTCCTGATTTACAGGAACGGTTACAAACTCACAAAACTCGACAAGCAGTTTATAACGGAACTTTGCCGTGCAAAACGCAAGTATGTATAAAGTGCTTCGAAACATCGGCTCGGCAGGCTTTCCGTGTCGAAATTCTTGATTCGATATACACGTTATCGATATTGATAATACCGATTATCCGATTTAAGAATTTACAAAGACCGAAAAGCCTGCTATAATATTGCCATAGTCGTAAAAAAAGGTGGTAAAAACTATGGAAAAATCATCCGTATCCAAAGCAACACTCGGCAGACTGCCGGGATATCTTGATTTTTTGAGAACCGTTTCGCAGAAAGGAGCATCTCATATTTCCTCGACCGCTATTGCGAGAAAGCTCTCGCTCGGCGAGGTCTTGGTGAGAAAAGACCTTGCGACGGTGAGCGGAGCGGGGAGACCGAGAGTCGGATACGTCATATCGGAGCTTATCGAAGAAATCGAAAAACTGCTCGGCTGTAACGCACCGACGCCTGCCGTGCTTGTCGGTGCGGGAAAACTCGGAATGGCGCTTTTGCGTTATGAAGAATTCGAAAATTACGGTGTTAAGATTTTACGTGCGTTCGACAGAGATCCCGACGTTGTAAACAGGAACGGTGAGGGAAAAATTTTCCCGATGGAGTCTTTCGGGGACTTTTGCCGAAAAGAAGAAGTTCATATAGGAATTATAACGGTAGGCGCTTCGTCTGCACAGCAAGTTTGCGATTTGATGGTCGAAAACGGTATTACGGCAATATGGAATTTTGCTCCGTGTAAGCTTTGCGTGCCCGAAGGCGTATTACTGCAAAACGAAAATCTTGCGCTGTCCCTTGCACATCTCAACAATCAGCTCGGATTTGCGGATTAACGAGAGGATAAAACGGAAAACGGAACCGAAATATCGATATGGGGAGGTCGAAAGTGTCGGGCTCTCGGAAAAATCGCTCGCGAAAAGTTGAGTCCTCTGAATCCGATATTTAAAAAATTCAAAAACAAAGTATTGACTGAACACCTCATTGATGATAAAATGTATTATAGGAGGATATTTTGATGAAACTTGACAGAGTTATTGCCGTGAAAAACAATAAAACGGTTTATCGTGACGGCGACAGATGCGTTAAAGTATTCGGTGCAGATTATTCGAAAGCCGACGTTTTGGGTGAGGCTTTGAATCAGGCGAGGATAGAAGAAACGGGACTCAATATTCCGAAAATACTTGAGGTTACCGTCGTTGACGGAAACTGGGCGATAGTATCCGAATTTATAAAAGGGAAAACTTTGGCACGGCTTTGCGAAGAAAATCCCGAAAAGAAAGAAGAATATATCGGCTCGCTTGTCGACCTTCAGATTGAAATTCATTCGAAAAAATCGCCGCAGCTCGGCAAGCTGAAAGACAAAATGAACCGTAAAATAGCTATGGCGGACCTTGATGCTACCACAAGATACGATCTCCACACAAGACTTGAGGGTATGCCGAAACACGACAAAGTCTGTCACGGCGATTTCGATTTATCGAACGTTATAATTACCGATGATAACGTTCCGTATATTATCGACTGGGCGCACGCAACGCAAGGCAATGCATCGGCGGACGCCGCTCG
The DNA here is from genome assembly GCA_964466085.1 of uncultured Ruminococcus sp. Lineage (GTDB taxonomy): Bacteria > Bacillota > Clostridia > Oscillospirales > CAG-272 > RUG14199. The sequence goes on along the minus strand of CAYXMB010000056.1, from coordinate 1,299 downwards.
CACCTATCTTCGTTTTTGGCTTAACGGAGATTTTTCGGGCGCAAAGAAATATCTTGAGCTCTTCTGCAAAAAAAGCGATACGGCAAAGCAATACATTCAAAAATGGATGCCCATAGTTGCGGCATCACAATCGGTAAAAGGCAATGAAAAAGAACGTGAATTCCTGCTTTCGTGGGTAGACGTTGTTGATTATGAATAATTCAGGAGAGAAAACAATGAAAATAACGGTATGTATCGGCAGTTCATGCCATATCAAAGGTTCCCGCAAAGTGGTGGAACAACTTCAGAATCTTATATCCGAGAACTCACTCGGCGACAAAGTGGAGCTCTGCGGTACTTTTTGCATGGGTAAGTGCCAGCAGGGAGTTTGCGTAACGGTTGACGGAGCTTTCCATTCCGTTGATCCCGAAAACGTTGAAACCTTCTTCGAAGAAAACGTTAAGTCAAGGGTTTGAAAATGGTTATACAGGTTTGTGTCGGGAGCTCCTGTCATTTGAAGGGTGCTCCCGAAATAGCGGAGCTTTTGCAAAAATCGATTGAGGAGAACGCACTTCAGGAAAAAATTGTTCTTCAGGGGAGCTTTTGTATCGGAAGATGCAACCGTGTCGGAGTTACGGTACAGGTTGACGACGAAGTATGCGTCGGCATAACAAAAGAAAATTTCAACGAATTTTTCACCGAAAAAGTATTGAGCAAAATTAAAAGGAGCTGATTAAGAATGCCGAATTGTTTGACGCTTAAAAAATCAAATTGCAAAAACTGTTATAAATGTATTCGGCACTGTCCCGTTAAGGCTATTCGCTTTTCGGGAAATCAGGCGCATATCATAGGCAACGAATGTATCTTGTGCGGTCAGTGCTTTGTGGTATGCCCGCAAAACGCAAAGAAAATAGTCGACGAGACCGAAAAGGTAAAAGTATTTCTTCAGAGCGGAGAACCCGTTATCGCAAGTGTTGCACCGTCATTTGTCGCAAATTACGACGGCGTAGGTATCAACTCTATGAGACGTGCTCTTAAAAAGCTCGGTTTTTTCGCCGTCGAAGAAACCGCTGTCGGTGCGACTGTCGTTAAGAACGAATATGAGAGAATGATAAACGAAGAAAAACGGGACGTTATTATCTCGTCCTGCTGTCATTCCGTGAATTTGCTTATTCAGAAACACTATCCCGAAGCACTCGAATATCTTGCCGACGTCGTTTCTCCGATGCAGGCTCACTGCGCCGATATAAAGAGCAGATTTCCGGGTGCAAAGACCGTATTTATAGGCCCTTGCGTTGCCAAAAAAGACGAGGCGGAGCA
>CAYXMB010000055.1:0-8050 GCA_964466085.1 uncultured Ruminococcus sp. | reverse complement strand
ACGGTAATATTCGGATGGAGAGCGTTGCTCGTCGTCTCTTTCTGCGTGTGTATTTGCGTTGCCTCTGAATATTTGTTTGAGCGCGTGGTGAAAAGAGATAATACAGTAGGTGATCTTTCTGCTGTGGTTACGGGTATATTGCTCGGCTTCAACCTTCCTGCCTCAATACCGCTGTGGCAGGCGGCGGTAGGTTCTGCTGTGGCGATAGTAATAGTCAAACAGCTTTTCGGAGGCATAGGCTGTAATTTTGCAAATCCCGCGATTACGGCAAGAATCGTTATGCTTATTTCTTTTGCGGGGGCAATGTCGGATTTTTCGTCTGCTCCCGACGCAGTAGGCTCGGCAACTCCTTTGTCGGGCGGAGCTATGCCGTCGTATATTGACCTTTTCTTGGGCAATCACGGAGGTTCCATCGGAGAAACCTGTGCTCTGACGCTTTTGCTCGGCGGTGTATATTTGATTGTCCGTAAGGTTATCACGTGGCATACGCCCGTCGTATTTGTTGCAACTGTTTTTGTATTTACTTGGATTCTCGGAGAAAATCCGATCGAGCACGTTCTTACGGGCGGACTTTTGCTCGGTGCAATATTTATGGCGACTGATTACTCAACGACACCGCCGACAAAATGGGGAAAAGTTGTTTTCGGGTTCGGATGCGGAATAATCACCGTGCTTATACGCGTATTCGGAAATTATCCCGAGGGAGTGTCGTTTGCAATACTGTTTATGAATATTCTGACTCCGCTTATATCCGTGTGGACGAGAAGAAGGGTATTCGGAGGTGTTAAGAAAAAATGAAAAGCAATTCATCATTGAAAAGCGTAATTGTTCTTACGCTGATATGTCTGATTATCGCGGTGGCAATGGCCGCCGTAAATACGGTGACTGCTCCGAAAATTTCCGAAGCCAACGAAAAAGCGGAGCAGGAGGCTCTTTCGGCGGTTCTTCCCGATAACAAAGGCTTTGAAAAGGTTGAAACAGACAGTCTGCCCGAGAGTGTCACTGCGGTTTACAGAGACATCGGAGGCAACGGATACGTTGTTATGCTGTCGGTTAAGGGGTATGACTCTTCAAAACCGATGTCGGCTGCCGTCGGTTTTACGAATGACGGAAATATAACTGAATGTAAGGTTATTTCCGCACAGGGAGAGACCTCGGGCATAGGAAGCAAGGTTGCTCTTCCCGAGTTTCTTTCACAGTTTGAAAATAAAAATTCCGATATGAACGGAGTAGACGCGATAAGCGGCGCAACGATTTCGTCATCTGCTTTTATAAATGCGGTAAAAGAGAGCTTTACGGCTTTTGAGATGGCAAGGGAGGTTTCTTGATATGACCAAAATGCAGAATTTTCTAAAGGGAATAATTAAGGAAAATCCGACGCTTGTACTTGTGCTCGGTACCTGTCCGACGCTTGCCGTAACCACGTCTGTTTTGAACGCTCTCGGAATGGGACTTGCCGCAACCGTTGTGCTTCTTTGTTCGAATATGGCAGTATCTGCTCTGCGAAACGTTATACCTGATAAAGTAAGAATACCTTGCTACATTGTGCTTATAGCGGGTTTTGTTACGATTGTGGAAATGGTAATGCACGCTTTTGTACCGTCGCTGTATGAGTCGCTCGGAATATTTTTGTCGCTCATCGTCGTAAACTGCATAATTCTCGGACGTGCCGAAATGTATGCAAGCAAAAATAAGGTTGTCGACTCCGCGCTTGACGCTCTCGGTATGGGAATCGGCTTTACTCTTGCATTGTTTATTATGTCGTCGATTCGTGAAATTCTCGGAGCAGGCAGCTGGTGCGGTATTGAAATACCGTTTGTCGGAAATTACAGCGTAATGATATTGACTATGGCACCCGGCGGATTTTTCGTATTCGGCTGTCTTATTGCAATAGTGAATAAGCTGACGGGAAAAAAGCACGAAAAGGGAAGCACCGGCTGTGCCGGCTGTCCGTCGGCGGCAATGTGCGGAAAGCTTGCAAAGGAAAATCCTTGCAAAAATGAAGCCGACGCCCAAAATAACGCTGAAGCGGAAACGAAAGGAGATACCGTATAATGGAGCTTTTCAAATCTCTTATTGTAATTTTGCTTACATCCGTTCTTGTAAATAACTATGTCCTTTCGAGATTTCTCGGAATTTGTCCGTTCCTCGGAGTTTCAAAAAAGCTGAATCAGGCGGCGGGAATGGGTATTGCGGTAATATTCGTTATGTGTCTCGCAACAGCCGCAACCTGGCCCATACAGTATTTTTTGCTTGAACGTTTCGAGCTCGGATATATGCGCACGATAGTTTTTATTCTCGTTATCGCCGCGCTTGTTCAGCTTGTTGAAATTATACTGAAAAAATATTTACCCGCTTTGCACGCGTCCCTTGGTATTTATCTTCCGCTTATAACTACCAACTGCGCCGTGCTCGGAGTTACGATAAATAATATAAACGACGGATATAATTTTCTCGAGTCAATGGTTAATTCCTTCGGTGCAGGTCTCGGATTTTTGCTTGCAATGGTGCTGTTTGCGGGCGTCCGCTCGAGACTTGAGGAGGCGAAACCGCCGAAGGCGTTTGAAGGTCTGCCGATAACTCTTGTGTCGGCGTCTGTCGTTGCGCTTTCTTTCTTTGGCTTTGCGGGAATAGTCGACGGTATATTTGGCTGATGGGAGGGGAATAAAATGAATCCGATATTGATAGCCGCACTCGTTGTTGCGGGAATCGGCGTGATATGTGCCGTTGTTCTTGTCGTCGCATCTAAATTTTTTGCCGTCGAGGAGGACGAAACGTTTGCCAAAATAAGGGAATGCCTCCCGGGTGCAAACTGCGGAGCGTGCGGATATGCGGGCTGTGACGGATATGCGGCCGCTCTTGCCGAGAATAAAGGAGTAAAGGCAAATTTATGCGTTCCGGGTGCCGATGCGGCGGCAAAGCAAATAGCCGAGATACTCGGCGTTGAATTTGAGGATGTTGTCGAACGCGTAGCCGTAATACACTGCTACGGAGATTGCGAGCATACCTCGAATAAAATGGATTATTACGGAATACAAAGCTGCGAAGCGGCAAAAACAATGTACGGCGGTCAGGGAAAGTGTAACTTTGGCTGTATGGGCTTCGGAGACTGCGTTCGCGCCTGCCCGCAGGGAGCGATATGTATAGAAAACGGAATTGCTCATATAAATACGAGACTGTGCATAGGCTGCGGAATATGTACCCGCACGTGCCCGCGCGGGCTTATAACGCTTATGCCCGACGTAGAACGTGTGCTTGTAACGTGTAATAATACGGAAAAGGGCGCGACGGTAAGAAGTAAATGCTCAAACGGCTGTATCGGCTGTAAAAAATGCGAAAAGACCTGCCCGAACGGAGCCATAAGCGTTGTTGATAATTTGGCGCGAATCGATTACGAAAAATGTACCGCTTGCGGCAAATGTGCTCAAGCTTGCCCCGTCGGCTGTATACTGATATCCGATTTTAACGGAATACATAGAGCCTAAAAGCTTAACGTAAGTGTGCTTCTTTTGGCGCAGTGCCTCATAAAATGTTATAAATCGGCAGAAAGAAATTCCTTCTGCCGATTTGACGTTATTTTTGATTCTATTTTACTTTTTTGAATACGAATATATATTCGTGTTTGAACAGATAAAAATCACTTGCCAAAGCGCGATATCTCCATATTGCTTTTTGGTTTGCCTTGCCCTTGGTTTCTTCAAAGTTTTTAACCAAGATTGCCTTCAATTTCAGCCCACGCATCATAAAGAGATTCAAGCAATAAAACCCAAGCGGAACAATCTCACTATTGGCATACTTATCACCTATAACGCAAGCACAGTACCTGTTCCTTTCAAGATGCTGCAAGGTGTTATCTATTACTTGCCCGAATGAATCATTGAACTCGTTAACGGTCGCACAATTGGATAGGTCTCGTTCATTTTCGCTGAACTTGATAATATCCCAATAAGGCGGATGGAATATTACGAACTGTACCTTGTTGACACCAAATGCTTGAAGCTTTTCTCCTATGTCTACAGTGCGGCTATCACCAATTACAATCGTCCCTCGTGTGTCGGGATTCTTTTCTTGCTTCAGCAGTTCTACAGAAGCTCTCGCAACTTCTTCTTGAAGCTCTATACCAATTGCGTTTCGCCCAAGTCGCTGTGCTTCAATCAGCGATGTTCCGCCACCGGAAAAAGGATCAAGTATCCAATCACCTTTTTTCGTATATCTTCTAAACAATTGATTCGGTATCTGAGGAACAAAGTTTCCGTGATAGCTTGCGTTATGTACGCCTGAATTATCACGCTTATCTATTATCCAAAGAGAGTCGGTTAGAATATCATCGTACTCTTTCCACTTCTCCATATCTAAATCGTTATATTTAGCCATAGCACTATTTCTTTATCTTTTTGTTTAATTCTTCTCTCCATTTGGTTGGATTGTACCAGAAACATCCCTCGCAACCGATGGAGCAATCGTAGTTTTCATCGCCCTTGTACCAAAACTCAATAACCTTATATCCCTTTGCTCGCTTTCCTGTTCTTGCACAGTCCTCGCAAAAACGGGATTTCAAAAGATTGTTCGCTCTTGTCAAAAGCATAAACTTTTCTCTGATTTGAGCATCTGTGAGATTTGCATTGTCGTCTTCGTTTGTTGTCCATCTGACTTGTGGAACTCTGTGGTCTATCTCCAACTGATTTGCCGGCTCTACACGAAGCGTATATTCATCAACACAGCCATAAAGAGCTTTAGCACGTTTGGCAATTTCGGGAGGAATAGCTGTGCGAGCTTTCAAGTCTATATCTATAATCTCGGTGGATTTCAGCTTTCTGTGGATTGTTTTCACTCCACATTTGGGACAGAAAATCTTTTTATACCAATGGCCTTCTTCGTCCTGATCAAGCTGTATACCTTTTTCCTGACGCCACACCTGCCAAGTCTTTGCTTGACCGCTTAACAATTCACACTTAGAGCAATGCCATTTGCAATCCGACATTACCTCGAAATCTTTATATTGGGTGCTTCCTTCTGTAAATGGATTCATAATTATTCTACCTTTCCAAAGAGAGATAAATAATTATACCATAAAAGCGGCGGATTTGCAATAAAAAGTCGCCGTTTGCCGATTTATGTTTTCTGCTTTTCGTATTTTATTTTTTTACAAGACAATGCAGGTACTCAACCGTTTTATCGGATTTATGATTTCTATTTTCATCTGTGTCCGCTTTGAATCTTCTGTAATCCTTGCAGAACATCTCGTACTCACCGTATTTTTCCATTACTCCCTTTATTACATCAAACGGCATTAATCCTTCATTATTGTAGCTTAAGAATATGTACTGAAAATCGGCATTTTTAATTACATGCTCGAAGGCTTCAACCACGGTTTTGGAAGAGCAAAAGTCGCTCTTTTGTGCGCTGTAATCACGAAGTCCCGTTTTTCCTTTTAATTCGGGAGAATCATATCTTGATATCGTTTCAAGCACATGATAATTTGCGCAGTACTGTCTTTCGTTGTAGGGAGGATCAAGATAGAGTATATCTCCGTGAATTTGTTTGATTAAGTCCGCAATATCCTCATTGTAGACTTTGCTGCGTCTGTCTCCGTCGATTATCGGAAGTAACTCCAATTCAAATTCTCTTTGTGCCGATTTTTTTATATGCTTTAGAAATGCTCCGTATACCGAAGCGGTGTTTGCGTATTTATCAATTGAGTTGATTAAGCTTGCAAGCAGGTAGTAGTATTGTGCTTCATTGATTTCTCCGTGTTTTCTGAGACGTTCAAGTTCGATTCTTATTGAGTCGCATTTCATTCCGTTTCGGTCTGTAAAATAATTTCTTCCGCTTCCCGAGCCTGCACAGTAATTTTTGTATATGAATCCTTCGGTACCTTTTAGTTCATTCAGGTACTTAACGCTTGAGACATCAAGAGGAGGAACGTTTTCTATAAAGTGTTTGTTGGTAATATAACTGTAGTATTGTATATCGTTTGCGATAACCCGATAGCCGTTTTGTTTAAATGTTTTTCCGACAACTCCCGTTCCTGCAAACAAGTCGGCAAATATCTTATTGGTATCCGTACCGGCTACGCTTACAATGGTTTCTGTTAGAAAATCCATCAAGGAATATTTGGAACCTATGTAATTCACGGTATCACTCCTTTTCCGATTATGATTGTTTTGCTTTATTTAGATTGCCGATGTCTGTCGTTTTACCTATAAATCGAATTTATATTCAAAACGGTGCCCTGATATACCGCAAAAACTGTAAATCCTTCAGATACACCATTTGAAAGCTCTCCCGTTCTTCCGATAATATTACCTGCCGCAACGTATGTTCCGACGGTTACATCCGCAGATGACATATGAGCATATACGACGTTTATACCAAGTCCGATATCGACCACGGCATATGTGCCGAGCCCCTCTTCATTGCCCGTAAGAGCTACCGTTCCGCCCGTTATCGCTTTAATCGGCATACCGTATCCGTTTAAGCATATGTATTCCGTGAAAAACGCATTTCTGTTATAGAACAAATTATTTTTTATATATCCGTCGGGAGTGCACGTTTCGCCGCCGACGAAAATAAAGTTTGAGGCGGAAATGTCCGACAGCTTTTTGCTTAACTCGAATTCTCCGAGGCTTTTATTTAGCGTCTCCTGTTGAAGTACAGCGTTTTCCGAAGCCGTCAAATTGAAACTTTGAGTTGAAATTCCGTATGATACTGTTATGCTGTAGCTTCCGTTCTCTGCTGTAACCGACGGGCAGGGAATTACTGCAAACGCGTTTGTGCCGTCAAGCTTGAAGATAGGGTTGAAGCCCGGTATATCTGATGTAAAAGTAAGCTTGGAAATATCGGATACGTGCGTCGCTTTTAATATAGCGTATTCTCCGAACGACAGTTCGGTTTTGTTAATTGTAAATTCGGCTCTGTCCTGTACGGTTACGTTAAAGCCGTATTCCGCGGTTCCGAAATTTTTGCCGTCGTCGGTGCGCGTCCATTCGGCATTTACAGATACATAGAAGGAAACGCCGTAATCGAGAGTCAGTGCCGACAGCTCTTCCAAATTTCCCGAAAACAGAAGCTCGGTGCTGTCGTATATTTCTACGGCGCAATTGTCTGGCATTTTTGAAAACGAAAGCGAAATACCGCCAGTGACGTTATATGTTAAAACTTCTTCGGCAGTTTTATTGAGTGACGCCGATAAAAAAGTACCGTTTGTATTTAAATACTGCCAATCGATACGTCCAGGAAGTATTACGTCTCCGTCGGCAGTCGAGAGCGTAGGTGCCGATGCTTCCTTGTAAAGTGACTCCGAAAAAGGGGAGGCAAGAAAACGTTCGCTGTCGGCGGCAGGAATTTTGTAATATATTCCGTCACCGTCTACACAATAGCTTGCACCTTCGGTGAATGAAAAATAACAGGTTAAAACTTTAATGTCGGCCTGGCTTATGAGCCTTGCCGTAAGCGGTGCCTCCGTGACGACGTTTTCCGAAATTTTGTCTGACTGAATCATATTATTACTTATGGCATTGAATATACTTACCAAAGAGGTATCGCCGTTTTCTTTGGGGTCTGCTTCCTCGCTGAATAGCTTTTCCCCGGAAGTGTCGAGAAGCTCGACGGTGTGCACACGATGCATTTCCTCACTGTCGGAGTTTTTTGTGTGCTTGATGTATACCCTTGCAAGGATTGTAGGTATAAATATAATTAATACAATAAGCAAGGTAATTAATATTTTTTTTGCGGTTATTTGTTTGCAAAACCGTAAAAAACGATTTTTTATTCCGTTCGGCATGATAAAATCCTTTCATATACTCTATTTATTATACAACAATTGAGACAAAAGGTCAAGTAAATTAATAAAAAAGCAGGATAAGGTTTAGACAAAAACGTAAAAAGAAAACGCAGCCGATATATTTGCGTATCGCATCTGCGCTTTGCCGAGTTAAATTTTGTTTAAGTCCGAAAAAGATAAATCCGCACCAAAAGGTGCGGATTTATCTTTGCTTGGTGGGCCATCAGGGACTCGAACCCCGGACCGACCGGTTATGAGCCGGTTGCT
>CAYXMB010000054.1:0-8233 GCA_964466085.1 uncultured Ruminococcus sp. | reverse complement strand
TGCGCTGGGGCAATGAAAACGCCACCGATGAGGAAATCGAAGAGGCTTGCCGACTTGCACAGGCAGATGAATTCATAAACAGCTTTCCCGAAAAATACGATACCTATATCGAACAGGGAGGAACAAACGTATCGGGCGGTCAGAAACAGCGTCTTTGCATAGCGAGAGCTCTTCTCAAAAAGCCGAAGATATTAATTCTCGACGATTCGACAAGCGCAGTTGATACAAAAACCGATGCGCTTATAAGAAACGGATTTAAATCGTTTATACCCGAAACAACGAAAATCATTATAGCTCAAAGAACGGCGTCGGTTGAAGATGCCGATATGATAATTGTGCTTGACGGCGGAAAAATAAGCGCCGTCGGAACGCATTCGGAACTTCTCGAAACAAGCGATATTTATCGTGACGTTTACGAACAGCAGACTAAGGGAGGTGATTTCGATGAAGCGTGAAGAAAAAAAGGCACCTGCGAAACTTGATTTCAGACTTCTCGGAAGAGTAATAAAGCAACTTTTCGCTTATTATCCCGTAATGATGCCGATTTCCGTTGCAAGTATCGTTTTCTCGGCGATTATCGCAACGATTCCCGCAATATTCCTCGAAAAAGTCACCGATGCCATAGATACCGCACTCAAGAGCGGTACGTCATGGGAGGTCGCCAAGGGGGATATTCTTCCGAAAGTCACGGTTCTCGTTTGCTTCTACGTTGTATCGATTATAGCCCTTGCTCTCGAAACTCAGATGATGGCGATAATCACGCAGGGCTTTCTCGGAAAATTCAGAAAAACAATGTTCAACGGCATGCAAGACTTGCCGATAAGCTTTTTCGATACCAACAAGCACGGCGATATCATGAGTTATTACACCAACGATATCGACACTTTGAGGCAGCTTGTCGGGCAGTCGGTGCCGACTCTCATAAGAGCGGGTGTTATCGTTGTGAGCGTGTTTTTCATAATGCTTTATTACAGCATATGGCTGACGCTTCTGATTCTCTGCGGTGTATTCGTCATGATTCTCGTCTCCGGTAAACTCGGCGGCGGTTCTGCACGCTTCTTCATAAGCCTTCAGAAAAGCTGGGCGAAAGTAGAGGGCTACGTTCAGGAAATGATGAACGGGCAGAAAGTCGTAAAAGTATTTTGCCATGAAGAACACGTAAAGGAAGATTTCGATAAGATTAACGACGCACTCGCCGAAAACAGTTTTAAGGCAAACGCATATGCGAATATGTTAGGGCCCATTATTATGAATATAGGTAACATAGTCTACGTAATAGTGGCTATAATCGGGTGCGTTCTTCTCACGTCGGGAGCTACCAATGTGGGACTTTCGAGTATAGTAAAAGGAACGTCTCCCGTGTCGGTTGCGATAATCGTTGCGTTCCTTTCGATGACAAAACAGTTTACGGGAAACGTAAATCAGGTTTCGCAACAGATAAATTCAATTGTAATGGCAATGGCGGGAGCCGGTCGTATTTACAGCCTTATCGACCGTGAGCCCGAAGCCGATGACGGATACGTTACTCTCGTAAACGTTGAATATTCCGAAAACGGCGAAATCACCGAGACAAGCCGCCACACGGGCAAATGGGCGTGGAAACATCCCCATTCGGCTGACGGAAGCGTAACTTACACTCCGCTTCGGGGAGATGTCAGAATGACGGAAGTCGATTTCTCCTACGTTCCGGGTAAACAGGTCCTGAGCGACGTTTCGGTATATGCCGAACCGGGACAGAAAGTCGCTTTCGTCGGTGCGACGGGTGCCGGTAAAACTACGATTACGAACTTAATCAACCGTTTTTACGACATCGCCGACGGAAAAATAAGATATGACGGCATAAATATCAACAAGATAAAGAAAGCCGATCTTCGCCGTTCTCTCGGAATAGTCCTTCAGGAGACAAATCTTTTCAGCGGAACGGTTATCGATAATATAAGATACGGCAAACTCGACGCTACGGACGAGGAATGCATTGAAGCCGCAAAACTTGCGGGAGCCGACGATTTTATAACGAGACTTCCCGACGGATATGCGACGGAGCTCTCCAATAACGGAGCAAATCTCTCGCAAGGGCAAAGACAGCTTATAGCCATAGCCCGTGCCGCCGTTGCCGACCCGCCTGTTATGATTCTCGATGAGGCGACCTCGTCAATAGATACGAGAACGGAGGCTATCGTTCAAAAAGGCATGGATAAGTTAATGGAGGGAAGAACGGTGTTCGTAATAGCGCACCGCTTGTCCACCGTCATGAATTCCGACGTAATCATGGTTCTCGATCACGGCAGAATCATCGAACGCGGAAATCACGAAAAGCTTATCGAAGAAAAAGGCACGTATTATCAGCTTTATACGGGTGCTTTTGAGCTTGAATAAAAAGCGGGGCGACATGAGTACGATTTGCAAAGAAATAACGGAAAGGCTGTTTGAATTTCAAGACCTCGAATACCGAAACTTTCACGCAAGGCTTATGCCGAATATCGACAAAGAGCGGATAATCGGCGTAAGACAGCCGGACGTGAAAAAGGTTGCCGCCGAATTTTCGAAAAGGGAAGATATAGGAGCGTTTTTAAAATCTCTTCCGCATGAATATTATGAAGAAAACAACGTTCACGGTTGTGTTATTTCGAAATATCCGACGGATACGGAAAATAAAATTTCTCTTGTAAATTCGTTTCTCCCGTTTGTCGATAACTGGGCAACGTGTGACCTTATGTCTCTGAAAGTTTCGAAAAAGGATAAACCGTATCTCAGGAAAGCGGCATGCGGATGGATTTTATCCGACAGGACGTATACCGTGCGCTTCGGCATAAAAGTTTTCATGGACAGCTTTCTCGACGATGATTTCGATATTGCCGATCTTGATGTGATTTCGGCTGTCGAAAATCGGGATTATTACGTCGATATGGCGATTGCGTGGTATTTCGCAACGGCTCTTGCAAAGCGTTGGGACGATGTCTTTCCTTTTATTGCGGATAAAAAGCTTGGGAAATTCAGGCAAAATAAGACAATACAGAAAGCTGTCGAAAGCCGAAGAATCGACGACGGAAAGAAAGAATTGCTCAAAACATACAGAATAAAGTAACGGCAAAGGCGGAATATTCGTTGCATTTTATGCTCTTTTTGAGATAAATGCGAAAAATATTCCGCTTTTTGTTGATAAACGCCGCACTTAGTGATATAATTATCTTAAAGTTATCGAAACTTCGAAATTTCCGAAAAGGGGAAAACCAAAATGGCAGTTGTTGCGTTGAAATGCCCGTCGTGCAACGGGGAACTCGAATTCGACGATTCAAGAGAATTCGGCTTTTGTTCTTATTGCGGTACGAAAGTTATGATTCGGGAAGAAATCCAAAAAATCAAAGTGATTCACGGCGGAAGCGTCGTGTTGGACGATTCGGGAAAAATCGGAAATTTTTCGGCGCTCGCCGATTCGGCACTGAAAAACGGAAATTTCGGAGAGGCGTACGACTATTATAAAAAAGTACTCGAAATCGATTCCGAATCTTTCAAAGCGATTTTCGGCAAAGGGCTCAGTGCGGCGTATGAGTCGACACCGGACAAAATCAGATTAAACGAGCTTTTCAACGCTCTTGAAGATATCAAAGACCTTGTCGGAACGGATGCCGACGGAATTGCCGTGCGGTTTGAATTTCAGGGAAAATCGCTTGACTGTGCTTTTGCGACTTATGCCCGATGTACCGCCGAAGATTATAAAAATCCCGACGGAGCGAAAGCGCATTTCGTTGCCGCCGAGAGGGTAGCTGCACTTTCGGTATATGCACTTAATTTGCTTGACAACGCCGCTGTCGCATCGGATAAAAAATACGAAGATTTTTATAAAAACGCAATCGGCGGTGCACTTGAAATATGCGAAGATTCCTTGAAGAGCGTTTCTTACCGTGTGGGATTTGAAGCGGTTCGGGATAAAAACGGCAATGTAACTTCCGTACCGGTTTACAAAAAACTCGCATGCCCTTTCGACAAAGAGATAAAGGGATATATACAGGCGCTTAAAGACATTTACAATAACCTGCCCTCAAGGCTTGCTCAAATCGCTCAATATGATCGGGACATTGAAAATATGCACGACGTTATAGCAAATTACGAAAGTTCTCTTAGCGCATATTTTCTCGCAAATCCCGAAGATGAAAAAACTTACAGGCATCCGGGACTTTTCGGTGCAAAAAAGAAAAGAGCCGCAATCGAGGCTAAATTCTCAAGCGAACTTCTCGCAAAACGGGATGCATCCGTCAGGTGCAAGAAAAATCTCGGCGAGCTTGTGAAAGCCAGAAAAAAGTATATAGCCGAAAACACAAAGTAAATATACGCAAGAGCAAGATTGTGCACGCAGTGCGAGAGCCTTTTTTGCGAATTTGCGACGACGGAGCATTCGTATGAATTTTAAAAATATTACCGTTTTGGCTCCGATGGCAGGGGCAACCGATTCGTCGATGAGACGTCTTTGCAGAAGTCTCGGAGCGGATTTTTCCGTTTCCGAAATGGTATCTGCGAAAGCAATGTGCCATAACGATAAAAAAACGGGGCTTTTGACACGGATTACGAAGGGGGAAGGACCTGTTGCCATTCAACTTTTCGGGCATGAACCCGAAATTATGGCAAACGCCGCCGAAATGATTGCCGAAGCCGATTTCGAAGGGTGTTCTTTCGACGAAATGCCCGTTTCGATAGATATAAATATGGGATGTCCCGTTAAAAAGATAGTATCGGCAAACGACGGCTGTGCGTTGATGAGAAATCCCCGACTTGCGGGTGAAATCGTGTTTGAATGCGTAAAGGTTCTTGAAAAGTACGGTATTCCGCTTACCGTGAAAATACGGTCGGGATGGGACAAAGACAGCATCAACGCACCCGAATTTGCGAAAATGCTCGAAGCAAACGGTGCCGCCGCCGTTGCGGTACATGCGAGAACGAGAGAGCAGATGTATTCGTCTTTTGCCGACATTTCCGTAATAGCCGACGTGAAGCGGACAGTCGGAATACCCGTTATCGGAAACGGCGATATCAGGTGTGCCGACGACGCTTTCAAAATGATAAACGAAAGCGGTTGCGATTCCGTAATGATAGGCAGAGCCGCTCTCGGAAATCCCTGGATTTTTTCTCAAATAAAAGCGACGAAAAAAGGGGATGCGTTCACACCGCCCGACAGGAACGAGATAATTTCAACGGCACTTTACCTTGTAAAGAGTATAATCGAAGAAAAAGGTGAATACGTCGGAATTCGGGAAGCACGCGGAAGAGCCGCATATTTTATTAAAGGGCTCAGAGGAAGCGCCGCTATGCGGGATAAAATAAACCGTGCGGAAACTTACGGGGAAATCGAAAAAATATTGCAGTCGAATTAACGACTGAACGGAGGAAAAATATGAAGAACAAGGCGATAAAAAGAAAAATAAACAGAGTTTCGGTACTGTTTTTTGTGATTGTAACGTTAGCATGTGCAATATTCTTTACGTCCTGCGCAGACGGCGGTGAAACATCGGAGGCACCCGACGGAATGGTGAATATAGCGTCGGAGGACTCGTATTATTCTTTTTACGTTCCGACAACGTGGAAATACACCGAAGGTCAGAATACGCCGAGTGCATACTATGCGAATAACGATGCGTCGAACGTAAGCCTCATGTCGTTTTCGGTCGAACATTCCGATTATACGGTTGATGACTGGTGGGAAAGCTTTGTTTCCGATTTCGAAAGCGTTTACGGCGAATTCGAACTTTTGTCATCGGACGAGACGGTGCTTGACGGGGTTGCCGCAGTAAAAAAAGTGTTCAAAGGGACTCTCGGCGGTACCGAATATCAGTTTATGCAGGTTTCTGCCATGAAGAGGGAATCGTTCAGCGCACCGCAAGTCGTCGTAATTACCTACACTTCCGTGCCGAGCACTTTTGATTCTCACACCGACGATGTGTCGAAAATGCTTGAAAATTTTAAATTCAACTGACGGTATAAAAATGATTTATTTTGATAATAGCGCAACGACAAAACCTTGCCCGGAGGCTGTCGATGCCGTGAATCGAATGCTTTGCGAATGTTGGGGCAATCCGTCCTCATCGCACAGAATGGGGCTTGACGCACGTGCCGTAATTGATAAGGCTTCGTCCGACGTTGCTTTAACTCTCGGAATAAAAAGAGAGAGCGACGGAAAAGTTATTTTCACGTCCGGCGGAACGGAGGCCAACAATCTCGCTATGACGGGAGTTGTTTTCGCAAAAAAAAGGAGCTTCAAAGGAGGCCGTCTCGGAACCGTCATCATAACCGACGGAGAACACGCATCCGTCGATGCCGCCGCCGAAAAGCTTGCGAGCGACGGATTTAACGTAGTTAAAATACCCACCGCAGGCGGAAAACTTGATTTTGATTTTCTCGAAAAAAACGTGACCGACGACGTTGTATTTGCATCGCTTATGCTTGTAAATAACGAAACGGGTGCGGTATATGACGTCAAAAAAGCGGCAAAAATAATCAAAGAGGCAAGCCCTTCGGCTATTGTTCACAGCGACTGTGTTCAGGCATATTGTAAAATGCCTTTGACTTTGGTTGATTTGGGAGTCGACATGGTATCGGTAAGTGCCCATAAAATATTTGCACCGAAAGGTGCGGGAGCACTTGCCGTTTCGAAAAAAGTTCTCACGGCGAAAAATCTTTCTCCGATTTTATACGGTGGAGGACAGGAGGGCGGTTTTCGCTCCGGCACGGAGGCGCTTCCCGCCATTGCGGGATTTTCGGCCGCCGCCGTGTCGGGACACCGTGCGCTCAAAGAGAGAGCGCAAACGGTTAAAACTCTTTCCGAGAGACTTTGCGAAAAACTTTCGGGCATCGATGGGGTCAGAATTAATTTACCCGAAACACGCCTTCCCAATATTTTGAATATAACGGTATTTAACATAAAGAGCGAAACAATGCTGAATTTTCTTTCCGCAAAGGGAATTTGCGTGTCGAAAAGTTCGGCTTGTTCGTCACATTCGAGAAATTTGAGCCGTGCCTTGACCGCATTCGGAATGCCCGACGGCGAAGTCGATTCGTCACTCAGAATCAGCCTTTCGCATACCAATACGGAAGAGGAAACCGACGTTTTTTGCAAAACGCTTGAAGAAGGAATTTCTTCTCTTGCGAAAATCAAGAGATAATTTTATTTCGGTTTGCACTTGACAATATCCTTCGGCTGTTATACAATTAATATGAAAGAGGAGCCGCATTGCGGCGTGAAAAGGAGAATTAAAAATGGCAGATGAAAAAAATCCCGTTTTGGGAGAAGAAACCGAAGAAGAATATTTCGATACGGAAATATATACTTTGACCGATGAGGACGGCAACGACGAAGAATTTGAACTCATCGGAAAATACATGGAAAACGGAATAACTTACAATGCTCTTATTCCCGCCGACGAGAGTAAGCAAAACGGTGAATACATCGTTCTCCGTCGTGAAGTCGATAAAAACGGAGAGGTATATCTCGTGACGATTGAGGATGACGAAGAATTCGACAGAATAGCCGATATCTTCGACGACAGCTTCAACAAATTCGATTACGACGGTGAGGCGGAATAAGTAAAAAGCCGATAAAAAAGTCCTGCCGTGCGCGTGATATGCGGGCACTTAAACCCACAAGAAATAAAAGGAGTTCGAACTTTTGCGGGAATGCAGACCTCCCGACCGTGCCTCTTTACGACGCACGACGCGGATGCTGGTAGCACAAAGTAAACGGTGAGAACGCCACCCTTGCGAGAGCAGGGTTTCTATTGCTCGTATTACACGGCACGGCGGGACGTTATATTTGTTGATTCGCAATACGGCACGACATCTGAGGTGTCGGGCTGTTTTTTCTTAATACGGCAAGCCGCGCCGTCGGTATTCGAGACGGCGTGCCGTATAAACAAAAAGCCGTTTCAGGCGGAAAAGGACAGAACTAAATTGAAAATCAAAACGGTAAAATCGGTTTCTTTCTTATTGTTTTTCGCAATTGTCACGCTTTTCACCGTTTCGTCGTGCGGTAAAAATATATCGTCGGACAGCGATACGCCATCGGGCAGTGTCACCGAAAGCTCATACGACAGCGGTGCGGCCGATACGCAAGGTGCCGGCATAACGTATGAGGCAACTTACGGCGAAAACGGGGAACAGAACGGACAGAAAGTGTATTCTTCAAACGGAAATCTAAAATCCGAAGAAGTTTGGGATAAACTCGGTCGGGTCAGTGACATTACGATGT
>CAYXMB010000053.1:0-8298 GCA_964466085.1 uncultured Ruminococcus sp. | reverse complement strand
AAACGCTGAAAGCATCTAAGCGTGAAACGTACCTCAAGATTAGATATCCCTCAACGAAAGTTGGTAAGGTCACTTGAAGACTACGAGTTTGATAGGTCGGAGGTGTAAGCACAGTAATGTGTTCAGCTGACCGATACTAATAGACCGAGGGCTTGAACTGCATGTTCAAGATATTTGTTGTGTATTTACATGTTTCTTCTATTTGGTTTTCAATGGGCTTTCTGTTTTATGTGTTTAAAATTTAGGTTGCTTTGGCAACCGAAATTGCTTTTTTCATACCACCCTTCTTTTCTCGTAGCACGGCTAATAACCGTGCTACATTTTCTTATTGTCGAAAGTCTGTGTATTGCAAAGGTAAAGTACGGCTTTTATTACGAGATTTGCAAAAGCTTTCGAATCTCAGAAAAATCTTTAGTGACTTCGATATTGAAAAATGAATTGAAAGCCATTATGAGACATATTCGAATTTTCGAGCGGAGGAACAAATAATGCTTTTTAACTCCTACGAATTTATCCTGTTGTTTATGCCGATTACATTCGTTCTTTATTTTTTGACGTGCAAAATAAAGAACGGAAAACGGAGCCTTTTATTTCTTGTTGCCTCGTCTCTGATTTTTTGCGCTTTTTCCGGCGTATTAGGTCTTGTTGTCCTTCTTCTCAGTGCGTTGCTTAATTATTTAATGGGAAATCAAATAGCGAAGAAGTCGAATGCAGGCAAAAAAATTCTGTTGACAGTCGGGATTATTTTAAATATCGGTATTCTGTCCTGTTTTAAATATGCCAATTTATGGTATGCGGGGGGGGGTCACCGAACTATTAAAGGTTGATATTTATTTACCGATAGGATTGAGCTTTTACACTTTTCAACAAATTTCGTATTTGGTTGATACGTATCGCTCGGAAACCGTTCCTTGCGGTTTTTCGGAATATCTTCTTTACGTTTCGTTTTTTCCGAAATTGACTCAGGGGCCGATTCTACGGCAAAATGAATTTATCCCGAAACTTTTAAATTCCAATAGCAGGATTTTGAATTGGGATAATATTTCAAAAGGCATATTCATGTTCGCAATCGGACTTTCCAAAAAAGTTTTGCTGGCGGATAATTTCGGAAAAATCGTTGATTTCGGATTTGCAAATATATCATCTCTTAATTCTTTTGAGTCTTTACTTTCCGTTTTGGGATACACATTTCAGATATACTTTGATTTTTCGGGGTATTGTGATATGGCGGTAGGTGTCGCTCTTGCGTTCAATATTTCTCTGCCTCAGAATTTCAATTCGCCGTATAAGGCACTGAGTATTTCCGAATTTTGGAAAAGATGGCACATAACCCTGACAAATTTTCTTACGAAGTATATTTATATTCCACTCGGAGGAAGCCGTAAAGGTAAAATCAGAACGTATTTTAACGTTATTGCGGTTTTTTTGATTAGCGGAATATGGCACGGAACCGGTTACACTTTTCTTGTTTGGGGCATGATGCACGGGATTGCGATGGTACTTGACCGTGTTTTCAAAACCGAATATCGGAAAATTCCGAAGATTATTCGATGGGTTTTAACTTTTGTTTTTGTAAACGTTACGTGGGTATTTTTCCGTTCCGGGAGCATTGCCGATGCTTTAAATATGTTAAAACAGGTTTTTGTCGGAGGATGGAGCTTTACCGTTAACGCTGAACTTACGGAGACACTATTGCAGCCGACATTTATCAGCGTCGCAAACAGAATATTGGGTTTGCCGATTTCACTTGTTATTTTTTACGTTGCCGCCTTACTTGCCGTTTTACTTCTCAAAAACAGTAATGAAAAAACAGATACCTTCAAGCCGAATTTTGCAACGTGGGCTTGGACGTACTTGCTTTTGATATTGAGTGTTCTGTCCGTTTCCGGTGTAAGCACTTTCCTGTATTCCAATTTTTGAGGAGGAACGTTATGAAATCAAAGAAATTTTCAATTGCCTTGCTATCGGCTGTTTTCCTGACTTTGGCTTTGTTTGCCGGAATTATGTATTTGACTGACCCTTTGCTTCGTTACGGGGCGGAAAACGATATTTTTACTTATTATGAATACGGCGAAATGTATTCGAATCCGGGAATCGCAACGCATTACGTTTACGATTCCGTGATGGTCGGCACATCGATGATAGAAAACACCGACGTTGATTTGTGTGACGAGCTTTTCGGTTGCAAAATGGTTCGCCTGCCGTACTCCGGCGGAACGACGTATAATATGAAAACGATATTGGATATTTGTTTTGCAAGTGAAAATGAAATTAAAACCGTATATTGGGAACTCGATGAGTTTCAAATATACGGCAGTGCGACTGAACCGAGATATCCGCTTCCCGAATATCTTTACAGTTTGAATCACACGGATGACTTATCTTATTTACTTAACCTTGATATTTTTTATCATTATGACGTTAATAACGTTCTGGGCACGCTTCGCGGTGAAAAGCAGTCGGCGGAAAGGCGCGGCATAACTTTAACCGGATCTTTCGGTGCCGATGCGACGCTTGCGGGGTATTCCCGTCCCGAAAAGTCACCGTCTGTACGTGATTTCGAAAGTTCGGGTTTATCCGAAAAAATAGATGAAAATTTATGTAATATAGAAGGGTTGATTTCGGCAAATCCGGAAACGGAATTTGTGTTTTTCATGCCGCCGTTCAGTGTCCTCTATTGGGATAAGGAAATTCAAAACGGTACATTCGAGTCGACGATGGACGGCGTGGAATATGCTTTGAATCGATTGCTTGAGCACGAAAACGCGGAAATATATTTTTATCAGGGTGAGAAAGATATTATCACCGATTTGGATAATTATAAGGACTACTCGCATTACGGCTCGTGGATTAACGACGTCATAACTCGATACATATCTGAAGGACGGTGCCGTGTAACGGTTGACAACGTATCGCAAATGATTGACGATATGAAAGCTGTGATTTACAATTACGATTTTGAAGCCCTGTTTAATTCTTAAAAATATCTTGCCGACAAGTCGACGAATTTTTGTGATGTCGAAAATAAAAATATCCCTTGCTCGATTAACGGTGCAAAACGGATTTTTTCCAATGTTCCGGCCCCGTTGCTGCGGAGCAATTTGCGAAAACGGTTGAATGCGAAAAAACAACAGATAGACCGAATAAGAAAAAATAACGGCAGGTCGAAATTTGTTACCTTGCCGTTTATCGGAGATATTTTAATTAAAGGAGAATATAAAAATGAGCAAAAAAGTTTTGATTTTATCCGGAAGTCCCAGAAAAGGCGGTAACTCGGATTTGCTTTGCGACCGTTTCGCAAAGGGGGCTCTCGATGCCGGGAATGAAGTTGAAAAAATACGCATTGCCGAGAAAAAAGTCGGATACTGTCTTGCATGTTATCATTGCACCGAGCACGGCGGAGAATGCGTTTTGAAAGACGATATGGCGGAGATTATGCAAAAAATAATCGACTGCGACGTTCTTGTTCTCGCAAGTCCCGTCTATTTTTACTCTGTTGATGCGCAGCTTAAAGCCGTTATTGACCGTACCGTCGCACGTTGGACAGAAGTAAAAGACAAGGAACTTTATTATATCGTCACCGCCGCCGACAGCGAAACCGAGTCTGCCGAAACAACTCTTGCATGTTTCAGAGGTTATGCCGACTGCATTGAAGGTGCAAAAGAGATGGGTGTGATTTACGGTATGGGCGTATATGAAAAAGGCAGAATCGAAGATAAGCCGGCGATGAATACGGCTTATGAGATGGGGAAAAACGTTTGATTTTTCACCGCTTTGATTTCCAATAAAAAGAAGGGCATCCGTGCCGAGTTCGTTTCAAAAAGCTATTTGCCTTTTGAACGTTACCGTTCGGATGCCTTTTTTTATTTTGCTTCCGCATTTCGCTTTGCGAGTTTTTTATAATATTCATAATGCGGTTCGATTTTAATTGTCGCTTCGATTTCCGTTGTTCCGCCACTGTGATTGCATGTATACGTGAAAGTTACGGAACCGTAGCCGTTTTCGTCAACTTCTATATCGGCCGACCCTGTCTGACCTTCAAGTTCTTCATCGTTGAAATACGTAACCTCTCCCGTGACCGTGACGGGTTTCGTTACGTCGATGCTTTGACCCGCACTCTCGTGGATTCCGAACCCGTCGATGGAATATTTGCTTGAATAGTCGTTTGTAGTAACTCCGCTTATTATTTTTTCTTCAATGTGGAATTTCGCAAAGAGCGATCCTTCGGAACTTATTTCTTCTTTTGCGAGATTCAGTATATCTTCTTCGGATATTTCGGTATCGTTCGAATTTTTGCATGAGCATATAGCGAAAAGCATGCAGATAATTAAAGCGACAGCTGTTATCTTCTTCATTTGGTGCTCCTGTGACAGTTTATTAAACATGATTTGCTTGGATAAAGTATACCACATAAAAGCAAAGTTGTCAATCGGAAACACATGTCACTTTAAAAAGGTTTTCGAAAGAAAAAAGTGATGAATTCATCAAAAAGTTTTGCACAACTATTGATTTTTAAAAGAATTGATATATAATGAAAAAGGATAATTATGCCGCACTTGCGGGGCCGTCCTTGCGGACGGCGGAAAGGATATATTATATGGCTAACGTTTTGGATACGTTCAAACTCGACGGCAAAGTCGCCCTTGTTACGGGCGGAGCCGGAAGCAGAGGCTTCAAAGGCAGTTACGGCTGTCAGATAACCGAAGCTCTTCTTCAGGCAGGTGCCGACGTTTGGATTGCTTCGAGAACACTCAAAACAAACGAGGAATTTGCCGACTTGCTGAGAAAAGAGGGGTATGATAAAATTCATGCCGCATCTTATGATCAGGGGGACGAAAAAAGCATTCTCGCTCTCCGT
Organism: uncultured Ruminococcus sp.; assembly: GCA_964466085.1. GTDB lineage: Bacteria > Bacillota > Clostridia > Oscillospirales > CAG-272 > RUG14199. The sequence goes on along the minus strand of CAYXMB010000053.1, from coordinate 3,440 downwards.
GACAAGATAATGGAGGAACACGGAAGATTCGATATTCTCGTTAACAATTCCGTTTACCGTGCTCCTTGCGACGACGGGTGGTACGACAGCCCCGAATTCTTTGAAAAAAGCCTTTCGATAAACGGTACGGGACTTTTCACTCTTTCGAGAGCTTTCGGAAAAATCATGGCAGAGCAGAAGAGCGGAAGCATTATAAATATCGGCTCTTACATGGGACATCTTGCATCTGACCCTTTTCTCTACAAGGGAATCGACAACATGGATAAATGGGAAGGTGCCGACTATTTTTACCACAAGGGCGGAATGCACAATTTGACGAGACTCTTTGCAAGCTATTACGGCCGTTACGGTGTTCGTTGCAATTGCCTTGCGCTTGGCGGTCTTTTCAATAATCAGGATCCCCGTTTTGTCGAAAGATACTCGTCGAAAACAATGCTCGGCAGACTTGCCAACGAAACCGACCTTATGGGAATTATCGTATATCTCGCATCCGATGCGTCGCAGTACGTTACGGGAACCGTAATCCCCGTTGACGGCGGATACAGTGCCAAATAATTTTAACGGAGGAATTACTATGGAAATGAGAAAAAGCCGTGTTTTAAGGCAGATGAGAAACGGAAAAGTCGCAACGTGCGTTAAACTGAACCTTTGCGATCTCAGAAACGTGGATATTGCGGCGATGTGCGGTTTCGACTGCGTATGGACCGATATGGAGCACGTGCCCAATGATTTTTCTTTTATCGAAAATGCGGTAAGGGCTGCTAAAGTTTTTGATTGCGACACGCTCACGAGGGTGGCAAGAGGCTGTTATTCGAATCTTATAAGGCCTCTTGAAGCGGATTCCACAGGTATTATGGTGCCGCATATCATGAGCCTTGAGGATGCAAAACAGGTTGTATATTACACGAAGTTTCATCCGCTCGGTCGCCGTCCTATGGACGGCGGCAACGCCGACGGAGCTTTCTGCCTTATCGATGAAAAGGAATACATAAAAGCCGCAAACGAAGAAAGATTCGTTGTCGTTCAGATAGAAGACCCCGAACCGCTTGCGGAACTTGAGGAGATATGCGCTCTTCCCGGAATCGATATGATTTTCTTCGGACCCGGCGACTTCAGTCAGGGAGTCGGCCATCCTTACGAAATGAATTATCACGAGGTAATCGACGCTAAAAAGAGAGTTGCCGACTGCGCAAGACGTCACGGCAAATTTGCGGGTACGACCGGAGGCGTCGGAAACTTCGATGAGCTTGTCGATATGGGATATACGTTTATAAGCACCGGTGCCGATGTGTGCGGTCTTTCCGATTATTACAGCGAAATCGTAAATCAGGTCGGCGGAAGGAACATAAAATAAAGGTACCGATGATGAAATACACTGAAATTAAAGGAAAAAAAATATCCGCCATGTCTTTGGGTACGGTTCAGCTCGGCATGAATTACGGTATTGCAAACAACGGAGGACAGCCGAAAGAAGAGCAGAGCTTCGAAATGCTCGAATGTGCTCTTGAAAACGGCATTACCTCATTTGATACCGCAAGAGCTTACGGAAATTCCGAAGAAGTGCTCGGAAAATTTTTCAAAACTCGGAAAGGCAATATGCCGTTTATTACGACGAAGGTAATAGATATCGAAGGCGAAAATGACGCCGAAATCGAAAAAAGCGTTGTTTCCTGTCTTGAAACTTCTCTTGAAAAGCTTTCTCTCCCGAAAGTCAACTGCGTTATGCTTCACCGAGCGTCAAGCCTTGTGAAAAACGGCGACGGTGTTGCAAAGGCTATGGAGGGACTTGTGAAAAGAGGATATACCGACACCGTAGGTGCGTCGGTTTATACCGGTGATGAGCTTGAAAATATGTTCCGCTACGACGTCTATACGGCAACTCAAATTCCGATGAGCATTTTCGACCAGAGGCTTATTGTTTCGGGAATGACCGATAAGCTTGCAGACAGGGGTATTACCGTTTTTGTAAGAAGTGTATTTTTGCAGGGACTTTTCTTCCTTGATCCGGATAAAATAACCGATCCTATATTGTCGGAACACGCTGCGCCGAAAATCCGACTTCTCCGTGAATGTGCGGAACGTGAGGGAATGAGTATTGCGGAGCTTGCGATTTCTTATATGAGAGACATAAGAGGTGTTACGAGCCTTGTTCTCGGCGCCGACACGGCAGAACAGGTAAAAGCAAATGCCGCATATTTCGAAACGGCAAGCGTCGGCGAAGAAACCGCAGATAAAATAAAGAAAGCTTTTTCTTCGGTGAATATACCCGAAATAATGAAAGTCCTTTCAAGACCGAAAAAATAACATAACAGGAGATTAAGTATGTTCCCACTTGGAAATAAAGAGCTGAAAATAGGTATTTTGGGCATGACCGAAGGTAACGGACATCCCTTTTCGTGGAGCGCAATGTTTAACGGTTATAACAAGGAATACATGGATTTGTACTGCAAACCTCTTTTTCCCGTTATACCCGATTATCTCGGCAAACAGCCGGAAGAAACTTTCGGCATTGAAGGCGCCCGTATAACGCATATTTGCAGCACGGGGTATGCCGGACGGGATATGGCCGAAAAAATAGCAAAGGCGTCGAATATCGAACATGTAGTCGACAATCCGGTTGATATGATAGGCGAGGTTGATGCGGTGATTTGCGCAACCGACGTCGGTGACGAACATGTGGAGCGTTGCAAACCTTTCCTCGATGCGGGCTTGCCCATGTTTATCGATAAGCCTCTTGTCAATAAAGAGGACGACCTTCGCACTTTCATTGAATGGAGAAAAGAGGGTAAAATGTTTATCACTTCTTCATCGATGAGATATTGCAAGGAAATGGAGCCTTTTTACAGAAATCACCACGAAATCGGAAAGCTCATGTATATCTGTCAGCCGATGCCGAAAAAGTACGAAACTTACGGAATTCATGCTCTTGAAGCGATGTATCCGCTTCTCGGAGAGGGATTTCTGTCGGTTCAGAATACAGGTACTTACGAGCAGGCAATGGTTCATATTAAGCACAAGAGCGGTTGCTGTGTCGATATAGCGCAAGGCATCGGTATGGCAGGTGCCGGAACGCTTATGATAGGAACTGCCGGAAGCCGTTATGTAAACGACGGTGACAGCTACTATGCGTTTAAGAAACAGCTTGATTTATTCGTTCATTGGCTGAGAACAGGCGAAGAACCTTTTCCGTTCTCGCAAAGCATCGAACTTATGAAAATGGTAATTGCCGGACTTCGCAGTCGTGAAGAAGGCGGACGTGTCGTTATGCTCGATGAAATAAAAGCGGATTATTAACCGAAACTCAAAACAAATAAAAATGCGGGGCACTTATCGAAAAGCGCCCCGCTGAATTTTATTCGGTTCTTAAATCAGTTGAGTTCTGCGAAATACTTAATTGTACGAACCATCTGGCTTGTGTAGGAGTTTTCATTGTCATACCA
>CAYXMB010000052.1:0-8476 GCA_964466085.1 uncultured Ruminococcus sp. | reverse complement strand
GCCTCTTGTACATTTTCGGCAGTCAGATAGTGGTAAGCTCCTCTGTAAAGCCCCGCTTTCCCCGCTTTTTCGTAGTGCGAGGCGAATTCCGGGTCGGAGAAATTACTCTCGCTCGCTTTTATTATAACGAACTTCACGCCCTCCGCTTTTGCGGCGGCGAAATCAAATCCTTTTTGATAAAGTGATACATCGATACCGAAATACTCAGCCATTTTGTTCCTCCCCGTTTTCGCTTTTTAACGTCTCACCGTTTAACGTCTCATCATTCTCACCGCTTAACATCTCACCGTTTTCACCGTTCAACGTCTCACCGCCAAACGTCCCGTCGGAGCACTTGCATGAGCACTCGCTGCCGCAGCGGCACTCACATCCCGTCACGACGGTATTTTGCGCCGCATCATCCGACACGCCGCCCTTTTCAGCCGTTCGGCGAGGCACGTTCATCACGGCGCATATTCCGCTCGCAACGGCAGCCGTGATAAGCGCAAGCAAAGCATTGTCACTCGCCGTTCCCTCCATGCCCGACAGATATCCGATACAGTTTGCCGCAATAAACCCGGCGGCGGCTTGCAAAAACGTCCTTGCCGCTCTCTTAATTACCTCTCTCATAAAAATCTCCTTTCCGATTTTCCGAAAAATTTTCGCAAAACCCGTGCGTTATCTTCGCACCGCAATTCCCAATTCCCAATTCCGCATTCCTAATTCCGAATTCCGCATTCCGAATTCCCCTCACTTCTGCCCGAAAATACGGTTCTCGATAACCGTCACCCTTTTATCAAGTATATTCAAAGCGGAGAAAAAATGCCCGTTTCGCTTTTCCTGCTTTTCCATGTAATCCATTAAATTCTGCACGGTTCTCTCAAGCGAAACGAGAGAGCGGTTCACACGCACGACAACGTTCATCATCGAAATAAAAGCGCCTATAAGAACAATAAGCCCCGAAACAATCTCCCAACTCATATCTCGGCAACCTCCCCGTATTTTTCGGGCTCGTCCGTATCCACGCAACAGAACCGCCTGTTGCCGTCGAAAAGTTCAAACCCTTTGTCGGCGCAAAGCCTCGTTACAACCTCGAAATCGCAATCCGGCTTTTTCGGCGATACGGTAACTCCTCCGCTCGGCCTTTTGAATCTGTAAACTTCCTTAGCTCTCATTTCCGTCCTCCGTACAATCGTAAACAATCTCCGCATTGAGAGCACCCCACGGCGCCCCCTCAACCTCACCTTCGCTCCACGGCACACGGATTGTTTCGATATTCTCGCAATCGTAGAAAACCGATGACATGTAGTCTCCGGGCCGAACCTTGAAATTAACCTCGCGAAGTCCCGTGCATCCCCCGAAAGCTCTCGTGCCGACCGCCGTTGCGTTTTCCAAAAGTCCGTCAACCGAGAGAAGCGACGAACATTTGTAGCATAAATAAGACGGAATTTCGGTGAGCACCCCGTCAAGTGCAATTTCTTTCAGATAAGCGAAATTTTCGACGTCTCCGGCGGAAAAAGCGTATTTCGGAAGCTTCGACATACCTTTCACAATCGCCTTTTCCGCAACCCCCTCGCCGTTGAAACCCGTAAAAATAATCCCCTTAACGTTTTTCGTCACCTCAAGAGACGCGATTTTTCCCGCAAGCTCCGACACACGGATACCGCCCGTTTCTCCGCTTGCCTCTCTGTAGGCGTTTGCAACGGACGAAATCAAATAATCTTTTCCGATTTTCATTTTTCCTCCTATAAGACCGTGTCCCCGTCAATCAGCAGCATCTTCTCGCAGTATTCGACAACTGCCTTCATCGACGGAATAAGACAACTGTCTTTTATTATCTCATCCGAAGTTTCGGGGAGCAAACTACCGAGAGAGTGAACGCTGCCGTCCGTCAGCTTTATTTTTAATTCCCCCTCATCGAGCCACACCTCCGAAATACCTCTCGTCAGCGTACCGCTCAGCTCAACTTCGATATTTTTTATAAGATTCATCAAACGACAACGCAACTCAGCCTCGACGCAACATTGGAGTAACCCTCCCCCGTTTGCACCGAAACGTCATAGTTGTACCTCCCTCTCCTGAATTCTGCGGAAGCGGAATGCGAAAACACGAAATCCGCACTTCCGGCACCGTTTGTCTCCGACGTTTCGTAATATACCACTTTGTTCATATCGTCCTTTATCATCAGCGTAACCGACGAAATCTCCTCCGGCGGTACTGGCACACCCATGTTTTTAAGTTCAAGATGAAAAGTCAAAACGAAAGTGTCGCCCTCATGAAAATACAGAACTCCGTTTTCGATTCTCGGGGACGCTTTGCATTTTATAATTTCCTTCATAAAATCCCCCTCAGAACAAGTTCTTGATATAGTTGTATTCCTTCGTCGTTATGTCCCCGTTCTTCTTTGCAAGCTTTGCTTTCTCCATAATATAGTCCTCCGTTACGCCCCGTTTGTCGACTCCGGACACGGTCGCCTGCAAAACGAGACTCTGCGCTGCCTCTCCGAGTTCGATATCGGAACTCTTGTTCACGGTCTTTTTCGTCACTCCCGACGAGGAAGACTTCGACGAGGACGAAGACGAAGACGAGGACGACGTTTTACCGTTCCCGGCACTCGCCGCTTTTATCGCTATCTCACGCTCACGGAAAGAATCTTCGATTCCGTCTCTGAGCGCCCGATACTCATCCTCCGCCTTGTCCCTTGCCGCTTTATAAGCCGCATCCGCCTCGTATTCGTCCTTTTTCCGTCCGTAGTCACGGTCTGTATTCCACTGCGACAAAAGCCCTTCAAACGCCCCGTAATCGCCGTCATACAGCACCTCGTATTTGTTAAGCAGATAATCGAGTGCATCCTGCCTGTCACTCACGGTATCACGGTACTTTGAATAGTCGTCGCCCTCAAGCTCACGCAAAAGTCCGAGCCTCTCAAGCATCGCCTCGCCCTCGCTGTCGTACCGCTTCAAGGCGGCCTCGTAAAGCGACGGAATAAGCCCCGAAAGTTCCGTCATGTACCTTCCGTAAGCCTCGCTTGACGCCGCCGTCCCGTAACTGTTACCGTATCCTCCGGTCAGCGTCGCCGCATTTGCGGCGGCTTCTTTCGCCGCACGCCTGCCGTTTGCGACGTAGTTGTCCCTGTAGTTTCGGTACAAAGGGTCGCTCAAAAAATCGTATTCGAAAGACTCCCTGTTTTCAAGGCCCGAAAGAAGCTTTTCGATTCTGTCGCCGTACTTCGACACATACTCCGGCACATCCTCGCTTTCTTTTTCGACAAGTTTCGAATATGCATTCTTCACCTCGTCGCTCTGCGTGTAAACCGGTTTTCCCGTCTCATACGCCGCCGTCCCGGTCGCTCCGCTCTTTGTCCCCGTCGCCGTTCCCGACGCACCGTTTTTCGCACCCGACGATGCCCCCGTCGCTCCGCTTTTCGTACCCGACGCCGTACTTCCGCTTTTCGACGCCGTACCCGATGTCGGGATATTCAAAGTGTTTCCGGCATAAATCAAATTCGGATTTTCGATTCCGTTTGCCTTCGCAAGCGCATCTACGGTCGTTCCGTTCGCCTTTGCGATGTCCCAAAGCGTATCTCCCTTTTTTATTTTATATTCCAATAAATTTCACCTCACTGTTTTTCGGTATGTTTCCCGACGGCATGAACGAAAAGCTCCACGTCGCAAGTCCCCGATGAACGCGAAACCATATAGTATCTCGGCGTTACGGCATTCGTCCCGTAAGCACCGATACGGCACTGTACGGGAAAGCCGTAGCTCACCGCATTGACCGTTACAATCGGCCTTTCGGAGAACAGTTTTTCCGGATATGAAACCGAATTACCGTTTTCCGTCGAATCCGAAACCGAACGGTATCCCTCCTCGCACTCCGTCGAAACGTCGTAAATTCGCCTGTCGACAAGCCCGAAGCACTCGGCAAAACCGCTTTTCCACCTGCGGTAAGTCCACACACCCGACTCGCCCGACTCAACGACGTAATCCGTGATTTTCTCACCGCCTATCGAAACCTCGCCGCCGAAATCTGCGTCGTAAGTGCAGTCGAAACCCGCCTTTTCGATTACTCCGCCGAGCCTCAGAGCCCCGTCTTTTACGTGAATATCCACCCTCTCCGTCGGGAGCATGACACATGACGTCACAAGGCGTCCGACGCTGTCACGGCAGGCAAATTCAACCTTGTAGGACCTTGTCGGAACAAGCGGCGGATTCAGCACCGCACTCTCTCCGCTCTTAAGATAGCACGAGGTTATCTTATTTCCGCTTCTGTCCTTTACGGTCGCCGTGATATTCGCCGTATTGCCCCCGTCAAGCTCGCAAACCGAAGCCTCGCATTTCACGAAAACGAAGCTTCCTCCGTCGGTTTTTTCTCCCGCCTCGTCGCACCTGTAACTTTCAACGCCTGTGAAATACGGCGCACGGTAGGGATAAACATATACGGTCTCGCTCGCCGTTTTCGAGTTGCCTCTCGTGTCGAACATGGCACCGACAACGGTCAAATCCCCCGAATTTTTTATCTCGCAGTCGAGGCTTTGAGCGTAATATCCCCTTCCGCCTATCTTTACTATGTACCTGTCGACGGCGGCTCCGTATTTCGTCGACGGCTCGCTTATCGAAACGTGAATTTTCGAAAGCCCGGCGGCGGCAATCCCCTTGTTGTTGAGATACGGCACATTCGACGTCACATCGACCCCGAATTCGAACGACGGCGCAAAGTCCGCCGTATCGGGAATCACAACCGTAACGCTCTCCGACACGCCGCCGAGCGAAACACCGCCCGACGTGAAGCTCTCAAGAGTCAAAGTCCCGGTTTTCTTCTTGCAGTCCGTCATGCCGTAAGCCAGAGTTTTCGGCGGAGTGAACGAAAGTGCGGAGCCTTGCAAAAACCCGGTAATATAAGTCTCCGTGCCGACTTTCAGCGAAATTTTGTATTTTTTCCCGCCGCCGTCGGTTCTCACTTTCACGGTTTCGGCCTCACCCAAAGTAACGGTCGAGACCGTGTCGAAACCGCTTTTCGAAAGAAGCGTATCGAGTACCGCCTTGCCCGATACCGCAACGGTCGAAACCGAATATCCGCCGTAAGTTCCGTTAAACACATAGCCGGCGGACAGCTCAACCGAAGCCTTGCCGTCCGATTGATGACTTACGGTAAAAGTCTTTTCGAACACAAGCGTTTTCGTGAGCGCCGTATTCGAGGACGACAGAGCCTTTTGAAAAGAATAAACCGTATCGCCCGCCTTCAAGTAACTGCCCGAAAGCGCCGCACAGTAAACGTCCCTGTGACTTACGTAAACTTTCGCCGTCACGCTTGAAGTTTGCGTCGCGAAGTTCCCCTTCGACGACCATTCTATAATAATATCCAGCCCCGACGGATAGGAGCTTTTAATCGTTCCGTTTGCCATTCGTTATTCCCCCGTTTCGTTTTCCATCCAACGCATTTTTATCCCGTCGGACAAGTCAAGATGATAGTTACCGAGAATAAGTGCGCCTTTGATTTCGGCTTTCGTAACATAGAGAGTCGAATCCGACAGGTAAGCGACTTCGAACCCGCCCTCCCAGAACGACAGTCGGTTTTCCGACAGTCTGACCTTGAAAGGACAGCTCTCGTCACCGCCGAAAGAGCCTATTTCGATACCCACCGTCTCATCGTCCAAAATACCGCTTTTGACAAATCCCGAAAGTTCCCTGACCTCACCCGCAACCGATTCGACGAGTGTAAAAAACTGTTCTATCCCACGTCCGTCGACTTCGTAATCGGCAATTGCCTCACTTGTATATTCGCCTATATCGCTCTTCGCAACGTAATTTTCGACCATTGTCGATGTCAGCTTGTTTTCGACTTTTTCGACAAGAGATGCCGTTCTTATAATCGACTGTTTAAGCTCACCGAGCTTTTTTTCGCTTTCCCTTACAGTGGTCACAACTCCGCCGACGCCTCCCGAAAAGTTCTCCTCGCCGAGACACGAAAGCACGACTCCGAGCCTCTCCGTCAGGCGGTAAACGTAGCTTCGAAGCCCCGCCAAATCTATGTCCTTTCGGGGCAAATCCATGTTAAGCTCCATACAGCCTCCTAAAATCTGAAATTATACGACGGAATTCCCCTGTTCGAATACTTCGCTATTGAATAGAGCACAAAATCCCCCTCACCCTCAAAACGGAGTCTGAAGCTGTCCGTTTTGTGAGTTAAAATCGGAATACAGTAACTTCTCTCAACCGACGGCATAAGCACGCCGACGCTCTCGAACTCACCTTCGCTCCGATACTGCGCCGAGACCGCGACTTTTGCGCCCCTTGCGACTTTCACTCTCAAAGCGACTTTGTAAATATACTCCCCGACAGGTCCCGACAAATTCCCCGTTTCAAAGCACCATTTCAAAGGCGAGGCGTTCTCGGCGCTGCCGGCACAAAGAGACGAAAGCTCCGACAGCCTGTCTTTCTTTGCCCTCAGAACGTAAAGATTTTCCCCGTCCCCGACAAACAAAGCGTCTCCGGCGGACGATGCGAAATCAAGCGGAATATAATCCCTTTCGCACCAAAGATTCATCTTTGCGTCAAGAAAAAAACTTCTCGAAACCCCGTCGAACAGACCGCTTAAATAGATGTATCTTCCGACGGCGGCCGCTGAAGAACACGTTATCGACGGGTTGCCGAGCTTCTTCGATATAACGGTCGGAAACGCCCCGTCGTATGCGCTGAAACCTTCCCTCGATACGAAATAAAGCATATCGTCCGACGTCACAAGCGAGCGCTCGCACCCGTCCGCAACGCCGGGCGCATCGACTGTCACAAGAGAAAACTCCGACGGTTTCGAACCGTAAATCTTGTGAAGCGACTTCTCTTTGAAAAATATGATGTTGCCGAGATAAACCGCCGCTCCCGTGAATTTCCCTTCGGAACCGAGAGATACCGTGTAACTGTCACTCGAAAGCCCCTCGAAACAATTGAAATTAGTCGGGTCGCCGAGCTTCGATGCGTAAATCTCGTTTACGAATTCGCCGTTTCGGTTAAGCCCCCAACGGCACGCCCAAATGCGGTTTTTGCATTCGATTTCGAAATCGGTTTCGGGAAGAAGCCTCGAAACCGCAATCTTTCCCATCGAATTCGACGGCGTAAAGACGGCGGGAATAATAATATAATCGTCCCCGACCCCCTCAAGCACGTAGTATTCGGCGTCCCCCTCACCGACTGTCACCGAAACGCCGTCACCCGCTTTGAATTGCATTCCGATATTCGGGCAAATGATTTTCATGTAAACCGACGAAAGCTCAATCCAGGCGTCCTCCGTTCGCATCTTCACGGTATACGGCTTCGAGGACGTATCGCACCAATACGAGCCGACGGCAGGCGTTTCGGGAGAGGTCGGAGAGAAATCCGCCGTCAGAAGTCCGCCGTCGATATCGCAAAGGTGAGAGGCGACACCGACGCCCTCAACCGATTCAAACGATGCCTCAAGAGATGCGCTCTCTCCGCTTTGCGTATCGTAATACACCTTGTCGGGAAATATGATTATTTTCGTGCCCATTCTGCAAAGCCTCTTTTTGCCGACCGAAAGCGCAAGACCGGTATCGACTCCGCCGAAATACGCCTTCGTCACAGCCCCCTTTTTCACGCATTCGAAAAGCTTGTCGCTCATGATGAGCCCGCAATATTCCCCGTCCCGTTCTTTGATTTTTATGTCGGGAGACGCATTTTTCAGAAAAGGAAATATTTCGTGACTTACGTTAAAAGCATGTGCAAGATCTCCCGTCGCTTTCTTTTCGGAAAGGTTGAGCCCTCCGAACTCATTTACAATGTCTCCCGTAGTCTCCGATTCACTGACCCTGAAAAAGTTCAAGCCTACCTCCCGTTTTTATCTTAACACCGCGCGGCATGTGGTTTCTGAAATACCTGTCGGCAAAAGCTTTCCACGCATTTTCGAAAGCCGTCGACGACAAATTGTATCTCCCGTAATCACCGAGCGTCAAATCGCACTTCATGCTCAAATACAAAAAATATATCTCACAGTCGGGAAAACAAATATCAAGCTCCCTCTCCCTGTCGTTCAAAGGGTCGAGCCTGTACGGCTTTACGCTCCCGTCGCATTTCGATATAACCTCGTCAATCGCAAAAGCGTTGACATCCGATATCCACTCGCAAAGCACCGCATCGTCAAACGGAGCGTCCCTCTTTTCCCTGAAATCAAGTAATACTTCTTCTAACTTCATATTCACACCTCCCCCAAGCCTTTTGAAAAAAGCCTTGCAAAAACTTTTGAACGGCTAAACGGTTACATTCACACATCGTCATAACGCTTTAGCAAAACGGCAACATAATCAATCCCCGCACCGCATTTACCGGGCGATTTTTTTCAAAAGGCGGTGGCGTCGTGCCGTTTTTTCTCCGTTAAAAAACACAAACGCTTTTTCCCCTCAGCCGAAAAAACGCCCCGTCAAACCTCGCTTCGCTTCGGTTTGCACGGCTTCGCCCTGCGCCACCGCCCCTTTGCCTTTTCACAC
>CAYXMB010000051.1:0-8537 GCA_964466085.1 uncultured Ruminococcus sp. | reverse complement strand
ACGCTTTACATGTGTTGCACGAATCCGCAAGACGGCTCGCTGTACGGCGGAACCTGCTCTTGCATGATGTGCAAAAGAATGGTTATAAACGCCGGAATCGAAACCGTTGTAGTTCGTGAAAACGAGAGCGACTATACGGTTTACAACGTTTCCGATTGGATAGAAAACGACGACAGCCTTTCGGGAAAATTCGGATATTGACGGAGATATCATGAAAAAAATCATATCATTAACTCTTATATTGTCCCTTGCGCTTTGCCTTGCATCTTGCGGCACGGTGAAATTCGAATACACCGACGGAGGACTCGTCGAAGTCGGCACGGGAGATACGTACAACGCCCTTCCCGTCGGATTCGAACCTTGCGGAACCGGCGAGGAATACGGAAAATTCGGTGATTTTACTCTTTACCGCATTGTCGGACTTAACGGTGAGGAAATATCCGAAGATTGGATAACCGAAGAATATTCGGGAAGTGCCACGACGGTGTTCTTCAAAGGATATGTCCCTTCGGTCGACAGCATTGACTTCGACGTTTTGTATATTTGCGAAGAAGATACGGGCGTTGTATCCGTTGCGACAATCGACGACGCCGAAAAAATTTCCGACGTGCTCTCATCACTCAAAACGTGCAACAGGGCGCTGTGGCCCAGAACGGATATCACGGGAACTTTCACATTGAAATTGTATTCCGAAAATTTACCCGCCGTTTTCTATTCAATGGTTTACTGTACATGCGAGAGCGGAAATTATCTTTACGACAGAGCGGACAATATCTGTGTCGAAGTAGGCTCACTCCTTTCCTCCTACATTACAGCCGGTTAAAACAAAATGTTTTCAGTATCGGAATTCAGAATGTCGCAACTTGATGCCGTGTCAAAACTTGAAAAAGAATGTTTTCAAAACGCCTGGAGCTCAAGAGAGCTTGCATCAATGCTTGAAAGCCCCGCTTTTCATTGCTTTGTCGCAACCGACGGCGAAGAAAACGTCGTAGGATACGTTACGTTGTATTTCGTCGCAGACGAAGCCGACATTGTCAATATTGCGGTTTCAAGCAATAAGAGGCTTGGCGGATGTGCAACACTTCTTATGACAAAAGCGCTTTGCAAAGCCGAAGAAAGCGGAGTTTCGACAGTTTATTTGGAATGCAGAAAATCCAATGAAGCGGCACAGGGACTTTACCGAAAGCTCGGTTTTTGTCGAGACGGGATAAGGGCATCATATTATAAAAACCCCACCGAAGACGCAATTCTCATGTCAAAAAAATTATAAATCGATTATGCACACAGCGGAGATATAAATGCTCATACTTGCAATTGAAAGCTCATGCGACGAAACGGCGGCGGCCGTTCTCGAAATGAGCGATACCGAAAGAACAATATTATCGAATACGGTTTACACGCAGATTTCGACGCACGCTCTTTACGGAGGCGTCGTACCGGAAATCGCAAGCCGAGAACATATAGAAAAAATAGCCACAGTCGTAGATACCGCCGTCAGAAAAGCGAATATCGAGCTTTCACACATCGACGCCGTAGCGGTAACTTATGCGCCCGGACTTATAGGGTCTCTCCTTGTCGGCGTGAATTTTGCGAAAAGTCTTGCTTTTTCGCTTAACGTCCCTCTTATCCCGGTAAATCATATCAAAGGTCACGTTGCGGCGGCATACCTTGAATCACCGACACTTGAAGCACCGTTTTCGGCTCTTGTCGTGTCCGGCGGTCACACATCAATTTACAACGTTAAAAACCCTTGCGACTTTGAGGAGATAGGTTCAACCCGTGACGACGCCGCAGGAGAAGCATTTGACAAAGTAGGAAGGATAATGGGACTTCCCTATCCCGGAGGCGCCGCAATGGACGCTCTCGCCGCCGAAGGATTTAAAAAAAGGGAGGGCAAAAAATGTCCTTACAAATTCCCGTCTCCGGCAATCGCCGACGATACGCTTGATTTTTCCTTCAGCGGACTTAAGACATTTGCATTAAATACAATTCACACCGAAAGACAAAAACTTTCTCTTTCGGAAAACGATGAGTTGCCGTACGACTTCAGATGCGAAGTCGCATCGGGATTTACCGAAGCCGTTGTTAACGGAATATGCAAAAAGCTCGAAATCGCAATTGAAAAGTGCAAGACGGAAAAACTTGTCCTTGCGGGAGGCGTTGCCGCAAATTCGCATTTGAGAAAAGGCGTCGGAGAGGTTTGCGAAAAACACGGTGTCTCGCTTTATGTGCCTTCGATATCGCTTTGCGGAGATAACGGAGCGATGATAGGAGCTCAGGGATATTTCGAATACTTAAGCGGCGTCCGTGCCGATACGTCGCTCAACGCCTACGCCTCCGACGAGGCGGCCCTTCGTGCAATGAGCAACAACTCCGACGGTATAAGCCGACAATCGAAAATACAATAACAACGACTCAAAATCAAGCTGTGAAACCTTAGTTTTCTACAAAATGTAGAAAACATGTAGAAAACTTTTACACTTGCCTATTAAAATATAGACAAACACCTCATTTGACGTTTACCTAAACCACCGTGTAACGTCGGCATATTTTGAAGAAACGGAAACTGAAATGAAAATAAATCCAATTTACGGTGACAGTATTATTTCGATGCCCGCCGAAACGGTTTTGAAACACCTCCCGCAGGCAAGCGAAGCGGAGTTGAAAGTTCTTATTTTCGCACTTTCAAACCGTAATTTGACATTTGAAGAAATCGAAAAAGGAACGGGACTTAACAAAGAGTGCATCACAAACGCTCTTTTTAAGTGGAAAGAGCTCGGCGTCATTTCCTGCGTCGGTTTAAAGAAACAAAAAGCAACTGCCGAAAATAAAAAAACAACCGATAAAAAAAAAGCGGACGTCGACGGTTCAAAACCGGAAAAATCCGATACCGTTTTGCTTCCTCACGGCGCCAACCGCTTTACATCCGATGAAATAAACGACTTTTTGGAAGAAGATTCGAAGAACAAAGAGCTTATAGACTTTTGCCAAAAAGCATTCGAAAGACCGCTTTACGTAACAGATGCGACATCGATCATCTCATTTGTCAAATATTACGGGCTTTCAATCGAATACATAATGCTTATTATCCGCCATCTTGTCGACACGTACGGAAAAGACGTATCAATGAGACGAATCGAAAGTGAAATTTCAAAAATTTACGATAAAGATATTACGACATACGCGGCTCTCGACGAATATTACAAAGCTCTTGCCACGGCACGCTCTCTCGAAGGCCGCTTCAAATCGCTTCTCGGAATCGGGGAGAGAAAACTCACGACGAAGCAAAAAACGCTTTTGGAAAAATGGGTTTCGTGGGGGTACGGCTACGATATTATTGAGCTTGCATTCGAAATAACGGCGGACTGCGCAGACAAATTCAGCATAGGTTACATGGATGCCGTTCTTTCAAATTGGAAAGATGCGGGATGCGTAACGCTCGAAGATGCAAAAGCCGCATCGAAAAAGTTCGGCGAAGCGGCAATAAAACGGACGCCGAATAAGAAAAAGAAGGACGAAAGCATCGGCGGAAGTTTCGAAACGGAGAACTTTTTTTCAAGGGCACTTGGCAATTCATATAAAGATTAATACCGACTTTTCATATCCGGTGTAAAAGGAAGGATGACAAGATGAGAAACAATCGATTAAACGACGTTATTCTCGATTTTAAAAGCAAGAGAGCACGTGCGGAAGCCATACGGGAAGAGCGCCTTCTCGAAGTTCATGCGACAATTCCGGAAACTGCGGAGATTGACAAGGAAATCGAAAGTCTGTCTCTCGGCATTTTATCGTCGGTTTTATCGGGTGCGGACCCCGACGAAACCGTTAAATGCGTAAAAGAGCGCACCGATAAATTAAAAGAGGAACGTTCGGTTCTTCTTTTAAATCACGGTTTCGATGCCGACTACACCGATATTCATTACGAATGTGACAAGTGTTCCGATACGGGATTTGTCAATTTCAAAAGTTGTATTTGCCTGAAAAAAGCGATTGCCGCCGCAAACCTCGAATATTCGGGCTTGTCTCATCTTGCAAAGACGCAAACTTTCGAAAGTTTTTCCTTTGATTACTACGAAAAAGGAACGCCGTACAATCTCGCCTATAAAAATTTCGCATTTTTGAAATCGTTTGCGGAAAATTTCGACGGTGAGGCGGGCACAAGTTTTCTGCTTGTCGGAGACACGGGACTCGGAAAAACCCATCTTTCAACCGCCGTTGCCAAAACCGTTATGGACAAAGGCTTTAAAGTAGCATATGACAGCGCCTCCGATATCGTGGCGGACTTTGAAGCCGAAAAGTTCAAAGGCACCGTCAGTACAGAAGAAATTAACTCAAGATATCTCGAATCGGCTCTTTTGATTATCGATGACTTGGGATGCGAAATGATAACTCAGTTTACCGTATCTTGCTTTTACAATTTGATAAACAGCAGGCTTAACAGAGGTCTTTCAACCATAATCAACACGAATCTCAACCAAAACGAACTTCGCGAAAAATACACCGACAGAATCACAAGCAGAATTCTCGGCAATTACAAAGTTCTTTTATTCAAAGGCACCGATATACGCTGTCAAAAACTCAAATAAAAAAGCTGCCCGAAAATGCGGCAGACTGTATTGCAAAGCGGGCGGGAAAGTATCTTTCCCGCCCCGACGGTTAAACGCCGAATATGAAACCGTTCAGTTACAGCCGCAACCGCAACTGCCGTTGTATCCGCTGTAGGAGGTTCCGCTGTTGCAACCGCAGCTACCGTTGCAAGTTACGTTAAGAATAAGAAGAGCTATGATAATGAGCCATACTACTTCGTTGTCAAAAAGATTGCAAAGACAGTTCATTTTGTTTATGCGGTATATACCGCTCCTTTCGAATATTTCCGAGCAGATTTTCGTGCTCTGATATCATATTATGTCGAAACATGTTTTTTGACACAAAAAGTGCGGGAATATCCCGCACCCGAAATATATTCAAACCAAATGAAGCTCGTCGCAATGGAGAAAAGCGTTTGCCGCTATAGTGCTTGAGGCGTCAATCTCCGTTTTTTTACCGCATTTTTTGCAGGACAGTATAACGCTGTCGTCGGACACCGAAACCTCATATTCGCCTTTATCCTCACACGCACAGTGAATTTTCCCTTCTTCGGCAAGGTCGCCGATTACGAAAAGAACTATATCCATAATCTGCGGATCATCGAAAACGCTGTCCTTTCTCGCACACGACACGTCCTCAAATTGCGAATCTCCGAGAATCTCGCTCAATACCGCATCGGACTCGTCGATTGCCTCCTGAACGGCATCCTTTGAGCCCGAAAAGCAAATATCCACGCCGGTCAGTGAGCACGGATACGCAAATACGTCTCTTCCGAAGAATATTTTATCGGAAACCGTATATACGTGCGGGCGCGGGCAGAGAAAGCACGGGGCCGTGATTCTGATTTTTCCGTCCCGCCTCATTTCAACCACAGCCTCGCTGTTTTTGCAAGGACATTTCAGTCTTATCATATCCGCTTTCAGATTAAAGGCGCCTACCACGCTTTTAACGATTGAGCCACATGCAGGGCATCTGTAAGCGACAAGTGTCATCTTTTGGTCAAGTATCATAGTCAAACCTCTTGTTTTGATTTATTTATATTATACCACTATCCGTTATTTTATGCCGTTATTGCGGCGTTTGCCATTATCAGCCGTGACGTTTCGAGTTTCACTTTAAAGGGAGGTACTTTATGCATATCACGCTTGACGAAAAAGGAACAGTCACAGTCGGCACGTCGTATCTTGCCTCTTTTTCCGATGAGAAGCCGAAGAAAAACTTTCCGAAATTCAAGCCTTCAAGTTCCGAATACGAAAACGAAAGCACTGCGCCGAAAAATTTCACGGCAACCGTTATCACCTGCGGTGAAACGTTTTCGGTATTTGCGAAAAATATATTCGTGTTTCACGGTTTTGAAAAAGTATCGGTCGAAGCCGTCAAAAGCGTAAAAAAGCTCTCGGCGTTTCACTCGCCGCAAAGTGACCTTCGTTTTACGGCGGATGCCGTTCTTTGCGCTTTCGTTGTCGCAAAGAATTTAAATACCGATAAAATCACCGCCAAAATCACATTTGAGGACGGTGACAAGTCAAAAAGTTTCTCCTGCGATTTTGATATTTCTTATCTTTTGAAAATCACGGAGTCTCTCATTGCGAGAGCTTTGCCGTTTATTATTTCGGAAAAACGCTTTATTTCCTCAGGTTTGAAAAACATTGAGTCAATGCCGTTCCCGTACAGTTATATCCGGGAAGGACAGTCGGAACTTATAAAAGCCGTTTACAAGTGTGCAAAAAGCGGAAAAAGACTTATTGCCGAAGCACCGACCGGTATCGGGAAAACCGTTTCGGTTCTCTTCCCCGCCGTCAAAGCACTCGGAGAAAACGTCGAGAAAATTTTTTATCTCACGGCGAAAAATTCAACCGGCAAAGCGGCACTTGAAGCAATTCGGCGCATGAACAAATTCGTACCCGAAATACATGCCGTGTCGATTACGGCAAAAGAGCGTATATGTCCTTTTAAAAAAGATTCGGACGGCAAAAGGCAAACGGAGTGTCGTTGCTGCCGCCTTTCGGAAAATGTCGAAGGAGTGCCGTTTTCAAAGCGACTGAGAGATGCCGTATCAGAGCTTCTCCAATCGAGCGGAATTTTCGAAAAAGAAAACATGAAAGCCATTGCCGAAAAATATACGGTATGCCCGTACGAGCTTTCGCTTGCGGCGGCGGAATACTGTCAAGTCATCGTTTGCGACTATAATTACATATTCGATTCGAAAATAAGGCTCAAAAAGCTTCTCGACAAAAAAAAGTATTTACTTCTCATCGACGAGGCACACAACTTACCCGACAGAACAAGAGAGGCATACAGCGCATCGCTTTCTCTGTCGATTTTCGAAGAATTCGAAAAAAAGCTGTCGGAAAGCACTCTTTCTTCCGCCCCGATTCTTACCGCCTGCAAGGAAGTCAAAACCGAAATCTCCGCACTGAAAAACGAATGCAGGGACAACGAACGGTTAACCTCGCAGGGAGTTTACGGATACGGAATACTGAATTTTGTACCGACAAAACTCGAAAATGCGCTTTCGGCCCTTTCAAGAGCCGCTTTTACGGCACTTCGAACAAACGGCGACGGTGAAATCGCCCCGACTGCCGAAAGCCTCTCTTCGGTATCACGTTCGTTTGTGAAGTGTGTCGAGCAATTCGATGACGGATTCGTTCTGTTTTGCGAAGTAAAAAACGGTGACGTTGAGGCGAAAATAACATGCCTTGACCCATCGTCGATATTGAATAAATATATGACCGACGCCGCATGCACCGTTGCGTTCTCGGCTACTCTCTCGCCTCTCGATTACTTTGCCGATATAATCGGCTGTAAAGATGCAAAACTCCTGAAGCTTGATTCTCCCTACGATGCGGATAATCTCTGCCTTGCGGCAATCGATACGGTCGGCACGAAACTTTCGCAACGCCGCGAAACCGCCGACGAGATTGCCGAGATAATATTGACCGCCGTCACCGCAAAAAACGGCAATTACATAGTTTACTGCCCGTCATACGGCTATATGAACGTCATTGTCAGAGCTTTTCTGTCGGCGGCCCCCGAAAACATCAAAGCGGTTGCGCAAAAACCCGGCATGTCAAGCGAACAGGAGAAAAAATTCCTGTCGTTTTTCCGAAACGGCAAATCGGGAGAGACACTTGTCGGATTTTGCGTTATGGGAGGCTCTTTCTCCGAAGGAGTCGACCTTCCGTCGGATATGCTGATAGGAGCGATTATCGTCGGCATCGGACTGCCCGGACTGACGTCGGAGCTTAACGTTTTAAAAGAATATTTCGACAAAACGAGAGAGGACGGATATAATTTTGCGTATCTCTATCCCGCAATCACGAAAATACTTCAGGCCGTCGGAAGGGTTATCCGAAGTGAGGACGACAAAGGAATTGCCGTTTTAATCGACGACAGATACCGAGACCCGAATATCAGAAAACTTTTTCCCGCACATTGGAAAAACATGCACTATATAGGTGATACGTATTCTCTGTCGAAATACTTAAGCGATTTTTGGAATAAACAATAAAATTTCCCCGTTTGCATTCCGCTGCCGGTTGCAAACGGGATTTTTGTTTTAACAAAGCTTTAAAAGGCAAACACGGGAAAGGGTCTCATGCCCTCTCCCGAAATTACGCTTACGCTATCGGATTCCCGTTTTTATCGAAAAGCGGGAGTCTTTCGATATATGCGATATCACCTCTGTCGGCGGCTTCGCCTTCGGCGAGAATTGCCATTTTACCGCTGATTATACCGCCTGCCGCCTCGACAAGCTTCTCAAGCGCATTGAGGCTCTCACCCGTTGAAATTACGTCATCGACGATAAGAATTTTCTTACCTTTCATAAGATTTGCATCCGCTCCGTCAAGATAGAGTTTCTGAACCCCCTCCGTCGTAATTGAGTGCACGTCGACTTCGAATATACCCTGCATGTAAAATTTCGCTTTTTTTCTTGCGAGAAAATACTT
>CAYXMB010000050.1:0-8721 GCA_964466085.1 uncultured Ruminococcus sp. | reverse complement strand
ATACACTCGGCGGAATTGCCTTTGCGGGCGAGGTGCCTCTCGGAAAATACATGGAAGAAGCACCTCGAAACAAGAAAGAAAAAATTCTTTCTTCCTCCATGATAAATCAAATCCTTTTTTGCGGAGGCGTAACTCTCGCACTGTGTATTTCATTTCTCAAAGTGCCGTTTTTCGCAAATATTCTCGACTTTCAAAGCGAAGAATATTTTTTGACGTGCTTTTTCGCTCTGTTTATTTTCTGCGGTATATTCAACAGCTTCAATTCCCGCTCTCCCGAAGAACACCTGTTGTCGAATCTTTCGGGAAACAAAGCTTTCAGTTTAATAATCTCTTTCGTGGCAATATGCCAAGTTGCCATTATTTATTTCGGGAAAAATATATTCGGCACCGTACCGCTGACTCTTCACGACCTTGCGATTACCGCCGCCGTTTCGTTTGCCGTAATACCCGCCGATGCAATAAGAAAACTCCTATTCGGCAAGCGCTTTGCACATACGAATAAGAGTTTTCGAAAATAATCTTTTTTAATTCAATCAAAATAAGTCGAAAAGCGACATCTGATTTGTCGGGTTCATACCGTCAAGTGCGCCGTTTTCGCGGAGAAGTTCAATTAAAGTTTTTCCGACTTTAGCTTCGGTTTTCAAATCCTCAATGCAATGAACCTTGCCCGCATCTCTCGCATTCATTATGTTCAAGGCGGCATTTTCGCCGAGACCCGGCAAAGAAATGAACGGCATTCTGATTTTTCCGTCTTCGGGAACGAATTTCGTCGCATGAGAAGTTTTTACACTTACCGGAAGGAAGGATATGCCTCTTTGGTAGCACTCATTGACAATTTGCATTGCACTGAATGTTTCCTTGTCTTTTTGGGTCGCTCCCGGTGCATTTCTGATTTTCGCAAGGTCGTCGAGCACGTTGTAAACAAAGTCTTTCCCTTTTGATACAAGCGTTGCGTCGATTCCGCCCGGCGCCGCACTGAAATACGCCGCATAAAACTCAACGGGATGATAAATTTTGTGATATCCCATTCTGAGCGCATCGATTACGTATGCCGCCGCATGAGCCTTCGGGAACATGTACTTGATTTTCTTACAGGAATCTATGTACCAATCGGGGACTTTGCTTTCACGCATTGCCTCCTCCTGTTCGGGAGTCAGCCCTTTTCCTTTACGCACTCCCTCCATTATTTTGAACGCAAGACTTTTCTCCATTCCGTATTTATGAATAAGGCAGAGCATGATATCGTCTCTTGTTCCGATAACGTTGGAAATGGTGCAGATTTTCTGTTCTATAAGCTCTTCCGCATTTCCGAGCCACACTCCCGTTCCGTGCGTTAAGCCCGAAATCTGAAGTAAGTCGGCGAAATTCTGCGGTTGCGATTTTATAAGAACTCCTCTGACAAACGGGGTGTTCATTTCGGGAAGGCACAAAGTTCCCGTATCGACCCCCTTAAGCTGTTCTTTCGTAACGCCGAGCGGTTCGGGACTTGTGAAAAGCTTATAAACATTCTTATCCGAAAGAGGTGTGTCGAGAATATTCGTATGAGTGTATTCTTCAATCCTCTTGTACTTTGTCGGAATATCATGGCCGAGTATATCGAGTTTGAGTATCGTATCGTGAAGATATTTAAACTCAAAGTGAGTCGTGATAACGCTTTGGTCTCCCGCCGGGTGCTGAACCGGTGCAAAATCGTAAATTTCATATTCACTCGGAACGACGATTATTCCGCCGGGATGCTGTCCCGTCGTGCGTTTGACACCGACACAACCGCTCACAAGTCTTTCGATTTCGGCTTTGCACGGCATGATACCTTTTTCTTCAAGATATTTAACCGTAATACCGTAGGCCGTCTTATCGGCAAGCGTACCTATGGTTCCGGCTCTGAAAGCATGTCCTTTACCGAAAAGCACTTCGGTGAATTTGTGGGCATCCGACTGAACATCCCCCGAAAAGTTAAGGTCGATATCGGGAACTTTATCTCCCTTAAATCCGAGAAAAGTCTCGAACGGAATATCGTGCCCGTCTCTTATAAGTTCCGTTCCGCATTTCGGGCAGTTTTTCGGAGGCAAATCGAAACCGCTTCCGACGGAGCCGTCTTCGACGAATTCCGAAAACTTGCATTTCGGGCAACGGTAATGCGGAGGCAGGGAATTAACTTTCGTTATTCCGCCCATACATGCGGCAAAAGACGAGCCGACCGAGCCTCTCGAGCCTACCTGATATCCCGCCGCTTCGCTGTTTTCAACAAGTTTTTTCGCAATAATATACATTATCGCATAACCGTTTTTGATAATGGAACCGAGTTCTCTCTCAAGTCTTGACGAAACCTGTTCGGGGAGAGGGTCTCCGTACATTTCATGTGCCATAGAATAGCATTTGTCGGTGAGCTCCTGTTCCGAACCTTCGATATGCGGGTCGTATTTCCCTTCGGGTATCGGACGCACCGGTTCAATCATATCGAAGATTTTTCGGGGATTTTCGATAACGACTTCCCGACATGCCTCTTCTCCGAGATACGAAAATTCCGCAAGCATCTCATCGGTAGTTCTCATATAAAGCTTCGTTTCCCTGTCGGCGTCCTTGAATTTTTGTCCCGAAAGAAGAATTCTTCTGTATATTTCGTCTTCGGGGTCGACGTAATGGGCATCGGTTGTCGCAACTACGGGTTTTCCGAGCTTTTTGCCGAGTTCGTATATTCTTCGGTTGATTTCACGGAGGTCTTCTTCCCCCGCAACCTTTCCGTCGTCAATGAGAAAAGAGTTGTTCGATATCGGCTGTATTTCAAGATAGTCGTAGAATTCGGCTATTCTTTCAATCTCGCTTTGAGGCTTTGCATCTATTATCGCACGGTACAACTCTCCCGCTTCGCACGCAGAGCCGATAATAAGCCCCTCACGGTATTCTTCAAGGTGAGTTCTCGGTATTCTCGGCTTTCGTCTGTAATATTTGAGATAGGAATCCGAAACCAATATATAGAGATTTCGAAGTCCCGTTTTATTCTTAACGAGAATAATCTGGTGGTACATATTGAGTTTGAGCGGATCTGCCTTTTCGCTCATGACTTCCGTCATTCTCGCAAAGTTGTAAATACCCTCATCCTTCAGCTTTGCAACCATTTTATAGAAAACGAGAGCAAGCATTTCGGCATCGTCAGATGCTCTGTGGTGATTGAAATCGCCGAGTCCGTAATAGTTCGCAAGCGAATCGAGTTTATGCTTCGAAAGGTCGGGATTGACGTAATGAGACATCGCAACCGTATCGAGATACGGGTTTTCAAACGGCAATTTTAATTTTTCCGCCGCTCGTCTTATAAAACTCGTATCGAAATTTGCGTTGTGAGCTATCAGAAGCCTGTCTCCGACGAAATCCAAAAATTTCGGTAAAACGTCGTCGATTGTTGGCGCATCTTTTACATCGTCGTCGCTTATTCCCGTAATTTCCGTTATCCTTTCGGGGATCGGCATTTCGGGATTGACGAGGAAATTGAATTTATCCGTAACCTTGCCGTCTTTGACTATGACGGCTCCGATTTCGGTAATTTTATCTCTTTGAGGAGAAAGCCCCGTAGTTTCAAGGTCGAATACCGCAAATTCCCCGTCGAAATTCTCGACGCATTCGCCGTAAACGGCTCTTTCGGTATCATCGACGTAATAAGCCTCCATACCGTACACGACTTTGAAATTTTCAAGTTTTTCCGCCGTGAGCATCGCAACGGGAAAACTTTGCAAATTTCCGTGATCGGTTATCGCAACACCGGGCTGACCCCAGTTATATGCAGTCATTACGGCTTCTTCCGCTTTGATAAGCGCATCGGAATCGGACATGTTTGTGTGAAGATGAAGTTCCACCCTTTTTTCCTCACTGTTGTCTTTCCTTCTCACACGCTTGATTTTCATAACATCGTAAGGAAAAACGACCGTCTCGCCGTCGAAGTCCTGGCGTTCGATTTTACCCCTGACGGCAACTGACGTGCCGATTTTGAATATGCTTTTCCAATTTCCGAGTTCTTCTTCGGGGATTCCGCTTTTTTTAACGTAAACCGAGCTGTCCTTATCGGTAATACCGACCGTTACGGCGAATTTTTCACCGCCTCGAAGTTCCCTCTCTTCGAATTTGAATACTTCACCGATAACAACGGCCTGAGAATGAATTTTTCCGACGTTGCGAAGCAAAACGGGATTCTTGATTTCAAATTGCTTTCCGTGAAGGACTTCGGGACACGACACGTCGAAATTCATTTTACCGCACGTCACAATTCCGTTCTCGACCGAAAGTTTCGCATCATCACCGTAAAGCGAAGCTACGTGTTTGACATCGGGTTTCTCGTCGTCTTCCTCTTTTTGCGTTACCGCCGCTTCTTTGCTGCGGCGAACGTAAGATTCGTATGCCCTTTTACCGTATTCTTCTCTCTGTTTAAGATAATATTCGGATTTTACGGGGGATGCCGTACAATTGAGAGTGACTCTTAACGGCAGACCGAATTCATCCATTACGGTTTCTTCCATATAATTTTCGATTTTGAGAACCTCAATCATTATTTCGGTTGTCGGTTCGAAAGGAATATTGATAAGAACCGCACCTTCGTGTTCTTCGTACTTGTATTCCGACAGAAACGCCATTGCGCCGGGAGAATACCTCTTGGCTTTTTCCACAACTTCGGGTATGTAATCGTATGTGAAGCTCTCCGACGGATATCTCGGTTCGAGTCTGACTTCGGAAAGTTCGAAAAACTCTTTCAGATGTTCTTCAAGAGAAAAGATTCTCTCTTTTTTCAAAAGAGTCGGAAAGTGGAATTCAACCGAGTACGCAAGTTGAGATTTATCTCTTTTAATCGTTATATCGTAAGCCTTTTCGAAAATTTCGGATTCGCCCGCCGTCAGGGGTCTGTATCTTGAAAAAATCTCGGTGAGAGAGTTTCTTTTCATTCTTTCACCTCGTTTGTCGCACTCTTTTCTATAAAATCAAGCGTCTCTTTTCTGAGTGCTTCCAAAATCTCGCTTTCCTCGATTCTTCCCACCGTCTCTCCGTTTTTGAAAAGAACGGCGTATCCGTCACCGCCGGCTATTCCGAAATCGGCTTCTCTTGCCTCTCCCGGCCCGTTGACAACACATCCCATTATCGCGACTTTGACTTTCACGCCTTTCGGGTCGATTTTTTCGCTTATTTTGCGAAATTCCGACGTTATTCCTATTATATCGATTTTCGTTCTTCCGCACGTCGGACAAGCTATAACGTCAATGCCGCCGCTTGATAAATCAAGCACTTTCAAAAGCTCTTTTGCGGCAACGACCTCACGCACGGGGTCCGCAGTTAAAGAAACCCTCACGGTATCTCCTATTCCTTCGGAAAGAAGAGAGCCTATGCCGACGGAACTTTTGATAATTCCCGAATATTCGTCTCCGGCTTCGGTAACTCCGAGATGCAACGGATAATCGCTTTGCCTTGCAACCTCTCTGTTTGCCCGAATCATCGTATGTATGTCTGAAGACTTAATCGAAATAACAATATCCGAAAAAGCATTGTCTTCGAGTATTCTCGCCTGTTCGAGAGCGCTTTCGGCAAGCGCTTCGGCGCAGGGGGAACCGTATTTTTCAAGTATTTTTTTATCGAGAGAGCCCGAATTTACACCGATTCTGATAGGGAGTCCGAGAGTTTTACACGTATCGGCAACCTCTCTGACTTTCCATTCCGCACCGATGTTTCCGGGATTTATTCTGATTTTATCGGCGCCGCTCATTGCCGACGCAATTGCGCTTTTATAGTCGAAGTGAATATCCGCAACAAGCGGGATTTTAACTCCTTCGCTTTTCAAAACCGAAAAAACCCCCGCCGCTTCTTCGCTCGGAACGGTCATTCTGACAACATCGCATCCCGCACTTTCGAGTTGTTTTACCTGAGTCAAAACCGCTTCGAAATCGTAAGGGTTCGCATTGACCATAGACTGAACGGCAACAGGCGCATCCCCGCCGATAAACGTGTTGCCCGCTTTTACTTTTTTACTTTTTCTTCTTTCGATTTCCATTTTTACGCTCCGATGACGTTTTATACAAAAAATCCCGCAATATCCTTGAATATTATCAGTGCCATAAGAATGAGCACCAAAATCATACCCGCAAAATGGATATATCCCTCAACGTTTCTGTTAATCGGTCTGCCGATAACGGCTTCGATTATCTGAAAAACAAGTCTTCCTCCGTCAAGTGCGGGAATCGGCAACAAGTTCATAACTCCGAGATTCATACTTATCACAACCGCAAGGTAAACAAGATCACGCACCCCCGTTTTCGCCGCATCGACAAGCACTTCGGTAACGCCGACAGGTCCCGACACGGCTTCAATGCCGTATCTTCCTCTTATCAAATCGAAAATCGATTCCCATATCATTTTTATCGTCGTTGTCGACTGGAAAAAAGCTTCTTTAACGACGTTGCCGACGGTTTTTTCCCTCTCATAGGGAATAAAAGGTACCGAGCCGAACAGAGTTCCCTGCGAGGTTTCCGTCGGAAATTCGACGTTTTCAAGTGCGATTTTCTCGCCGTCTCTTTCAACCGTTATATCTATGGGTTCGATTCCGTTTCTCGCGATTTCGTAATAGAGTTGAGTATATATATAAACCTTTTTCCCGTCGACTGCGGTTACCGTATCTCCGACTTCGATTCCGCTCTTTTCGGAAAATGCGCCGTCATCGGTAAATTTTCCGACAGTGGTCGACGCAAGGTGGGCACTTGTCGCAACGAATATCGACATGACGAGAATCCCGGCTATAATATTCGTAGCGGCACCGGCAACCGTTATAATCATCCTTTTCCAAACGGCTTTGTTGCAAAAAGCGTTTTCATCGTCGCTTTCTTCATCCTCACCGGCCATGCTGACGAAACCGCCGATAGGCAAAAGTCTCAGCGAATAAACTATTCCGCTCTTTTTGGACTTTTTACTTAAAATTTTCGGTCCCATGCCGATTGCAAATTCATTAACCGTGACTTTGAAAAGCCTTGCGAAAAGATAATGACCGCCTTCGTGAATGAAAATCAGAAAACCGAATATCAGTATCGCTATAATTATATAAACTATCGTCATAAGCATCGGTCTCGCCGTTTACGGCGGTTGCCTCCTTCAAAATATTTATCCGATAAGCCCTGCGGCAATCGAACGGGCTTCCCTCTCGGCGGAGAATACACTCTCAACGGTGTATTCGGCGGAAGGGGTAAATCTTTCGAGCGTTTCGAAAACGATATCGGAAATTTCGCAAAATCCGATTTTTCCTTTTATAAATGCGTCTACCGCAACCTCATCTGCGGCAATCAGTGCGGCGGGCACATTGCCTCCCGCTTTGTATGCCGTGCGTGCCGCATTAAGAAGCGGAAACGCACCGTAATCGGGAGCGGCGAAAGTCAAATTTGCGACTTTCGTAAAATCAAGTCCTTCTTCATCGACGTTCATTCTTTCGGGAAAACTCAGTGCATATCTCACGCAGTGACGCATATCTGGTGTGCCGAGCTGGGCTATTACCTGCGTGTCGATATATTCCACCATCGAATGAATAATGCTCTGCCTGTGAATCAGCACTTCGACTTTATCGGCATCGACTTTGAAAAGTCTTGCCGCCTCTATAATTTCAAAACCCTTATTCATAAGAGTTGCGCTGTCTATTGTAATTTTAGCGCCCATTTTCCACGTAGGATGAGCAAGCGCCATTTCGGCGGTAACGCCTTCGAGTTCTTCTCTCTTCTTTCCGAAAAAAGGACCTCCCGATGCCGTTAGAAGTATTCTTTTTATTATTTCGGGACGTGCGTTTCCTTTGGCATCGATTGCTCCCGACTGAACAAGGCACTGAAATACGGCACTGTGCTCACTGTCAACCGGGATAAGCTCTCCGCCGTTCTTTTTTATGTTGTCGAATATCATGTCTCCGACCGAAATAACCGATTCCTTGTTGGCAATCGCAAGTCGGCATCCCGTCTTTGAGGCGGCAAGAGCCGACGGAATTCCGGCCATGCCCGATATTGCATGAACGGTTATATCCGCTTTGACCTCTTCAACGCATTTTTCGATAATGCCTTTTCCTCCGACGACTTTCGTTTTTTCACCGGCAAGTAAAATCGCAAGTTCCTTCGCATCGTTTTCGGACGGAACGGCACAACATGCGGCTTTCGTTTTTCTCGCAAGACTTGCCAAAAGTTTTATATTCTTTCCGCCCGTCAGAAGGGTATATTCGACCCCTTCGGTACCGAGTGCGTCTATAGCCTGAGTTCCGACGGAGCCCGTTGCTCCGAGAACGGAAACTTTAACTTTTCTCTCATTCATAATTATAATCCGATATTCTTAAAATAATACGTCGACAATGACAACGAGAACAAGAAACAGCGGAGCTGTCGGAATCACGCTGTCGAACCTGTCCATAATTCCGCCGTGTCCCGGAAAAATTTTCCCGTAATCCTTTATGCCGTACGTGCGCTTAATCGAGGATGCAATCAAATCCCCTATCTGACTTATCAGTGAAATCAGCACTCCGCCGAGTGCGAAAGACCACACGGGAATGACGTCGGTGAGCTCAAATACGTTTCTGAGTATAATTCCGTACAAAGTGCAAAAGAAAGTGCACGACAGTATTCCGCCGAGCGAGCCCGCAACGGTTTTATTGGGGCTTATTGTCGGGATGAGCTTTCTTTTCCCGAATTTGCGTCCTATGAGATACGCAAAAATGTCGCAAAGAAGAGGTGC
>CAYXMB010000049.1:0-8771 GCA_964466085.1 uncultured Ruminococcus sp. | reverse complement strand
CCGCCTATGGGGAGCGCCCTTTACGGCGTGCTCCCCACAGGCGGGGCGATTGTGTGACAACGGGAGATTAACCCCATTAAGTTACGGTCGAACGGTGGAATTATTCACCGCTTTGACGGCTTCGGTCGTTTTGAAGTTTAACCTCTTTCAAATAAGAAAGCATTTCGCCTTCGAGTTCGCAAACGACGGCTGTTTTGTTATATCCGTGTTTGTTGAAAACGAGGAGGCAGGCGTTTTTTCTGCCGACGGTAACGGTATAGTCGAAAACGTCACAGGGTTTGAAATGCATAATTATGTCGTTCTTTTTATAGGAATCGGGAATATCCTTAACTGCGATAAGAGTCGACATATCAAGCTGGCATACATAGCTTTCCTTACATTTCGAATAACGTTTTGCAACCGTAAAGGCAAGCTCGTCGGGCTTGTAGGCATCGGCTTTCGGCGGATTGTCGGGAGTGCCTTTGAATCCTATAGGTAAAATAATATAAGAATAAACGGTAATTGCTTTAACGGTGAAGTAAACGGCAAAAGCAAGGAAAGCGGCGCCTATTATCTGAAGTACGCCGTGCCCTTTGAAAACGTCGACTGTCGATGATGCAAAGGATGCAAGCCCCGCGACGAGGGTGACGATTGCCATAATAAAAGCTTTTTTATTTTTCTGTTTCGGTTCAAATCTCATTTTCGGTTATCCTTTCGCAAAAACACTGTATAAAAAGCGTAAGACCGCATCTTTTGCAGATTGCGGTCTTAAGGTGCTTTGCACT
Organism: uncultured Ruminococcus sp.; assembly: GCA_964466085.1. Taxonomy (GTDB): domain Bacteria; phylum Bacillota; class Clostridia; order Oscillospirales; family CAG-272; genus RUG14199. The sequence goes on along the minus strand of CAYXMB010000049.1, from coordinate 8,007 downwards.
TTTACGCTTCTTCCTTTTTGATGATTTCCTTGCCGTTGTAGTAGCCGCAGGTGGGACATACGCGGTGAGAAAGAATGAATTCGCCGCAGTGAGAGCATTTTACCATGCCGGGCATAGGAAGTTTCCAAACGTTGCTACGTCTTTTATCACGACGGGCTTTGGAAGTTTTTCTCTTAGGTGTTGCCATTTACGTTACCTCCTGTATTATTATAGCATTATAGCTTATTATCGCTTTAACCATTTGATTATACTACATTTATTCGAAATTATCAAGTAGTTTTTGAAATTTTTTGAGTCTTGGGTCAATTTCTTTTTGTTCCGAGCACTCACAAGGACCGAAATTGAGGTTTTTTCCGCATTTTTGGCACATTCCTTTGCAATCTTCCTTGCAAAGATGGTAAAACGGAAGCTCAAGAGCAAGCTCTTCGACAATATCGCAATCGACATCGATGGCGGATTCGACGACAAAAACCGTATCGTCATCTTCGGACACAACGGATTCGGTCGAAATCATTCTTTTGAAATCGAAAGAAACAATACCTTCGATATCGTCAAGGCATCTGTCGCACAAAGTGCGGTATTGCGCCGTGACAGTGACGTTTAAAAACATGCAATTATTGTTATCGGTAACTTTTCCTTTAACCGAAACGGGGGATGAAAGCGTTATCCCGTAAGGAAAGCTTACGGCACCGTCAAGTTCCGCAGCATTGAACGAATAATCGACTGTGAGCGTATCGCAACGCTTATTAAGAACGGTTGTCAAATCGATTTTCACGTGACGCCTCCCGCAAATTGTTGACTCGATTAAATATTATATCCTCTTTGCCCCGCTTTGTCAAGCATTTTTGTTCAAAAATAAAAAAGCTCTTGTAACTGAGGGACAAATCTGCTATACTGTAGTTACAGCAGTAACGGAGGTACCGTATGGTAAAGAAGATTATTAAATGGGTTTGGTATGCTTTTGTTGCAATTGCAATTGCGCTTATTATTTTCAGAATAATTTTATCCGATGCATCGAGCGTTTTGAAGAACGTAACGGCAACAAACGAGGCTGTGACGGCATATGCAAACGGAGAGGAATTTCTCACTCACAGAATGACTCAGTCGATATCCGACGACGGAATTATGAGGTGTTATTCTCTTATTTACATACCCGAAGAAAAGCAAATTCAGATTACCGTGAAATTCAATAAGAGCATTTACGACGAAGTGTCGAAAGACGAAAAATTCGGCTTTAAATTATATACAACGGAGGGCGAAACACTTATCGAAGCGTCGCACATCGACCGTGCCGAACAGGGCCTTTACGGCTATTGCAGAGCGATTTTCGACAATGTCGAATTCGATATCGGCGAGGCGCTTGAGGTCATAATGACAGACTCCGATTATACGGAAGAATACTCCGTTTACAGAATTCACGAAGAAAACATGAAATTCAAAACGTATAAACTTTCAAAGAGCGAGGAAAATCTCTTGGGAGGAGAAAATGATTAAAAAAATTATTTCTTTTTCACTTGTGCTTGCGTGCTTTATGACCTTTTTTTCTTCATGCGGCGGGCAAAGCGAAACGGAAGACACCGAGACCTCAAACGGGACCGTATCGGAGAGCGAGGGCGACGAGACCGAAGGTTTGACCGTTGACGTGCCTCTTGAAAAAACTCTCACCTTTTTGGCGGCGGGAGACAATATAATTCACGAATGCGTTTACCTTGATGCGGCAACGACTGCGACATCGGTAGGGAGTGCAAACGATTATTATTTCGACCTTATGTATTCCGAAGTCGAGGAGGCGATTTCATCGGCGGATATAGCTTTTATAAACGCCGAAGGCCCTCTTGATACCGATTATGCGCCGAACGGCTACCCGAACTTCAATGCACCGAGCGAGGCAGGTGAAGCGCTTGTAAATGTCGGATTCGACGTCGTGAACCTCGCAAACAATCACATGCTTGATTTATATGCCGGCAAAGGCATGCAGGGAACTATAGATTATTGGAAAGACAAATCGGTTGTGACAATCGGCGCATACGAGAGCTCGGACGATTATAATAACATTCGTGTCGTTGAGAAAGAAGGCGTGAAAATCGCGTTTCTTTCCTACACTTACGGAACGAACGGCATATATCTCGGAAGCGATACGCCGAATCTCCGTATACCTTATATCGACGACTCGGAAATCGAAAGCCAGATTGAAAAGGCAAAGGGAACAGCCGACCTTGTCTTTGTTTCGATGCACTGGGGAGACGAAAATTCAATGACACCGAATGCCGAACAGAAAAGACTTGCGAAGCTTATTGCGGATTGCGGTGCCGACGTTATAATAGGCCACCATTCCCACACGTTGCAACCTGTCGAATGGGTTGAAGGGAAGGACGGCAACAGAACGCTTGTCACGTATTCTCTCGGCAATTTCCTTCACACTCAGCTTAACAGCAAAAATCTCGTCGGAGGCGTTCTTGTTTTCGACATTAAAGTGAAAGACGGCGAAAAGCCGACTGTCGAAAATCCGATGCTTATACCTACGGTATGCCACTACACGGCAAATACGGCTGTTCTCGATTCGCTTGACTATTACAAAAGAGAAAACGTCAAAATTTATTGGCTCTCGGACTACACGGAAAAGCTCTGCTCGGAGCACGGCTCGCAGTATTGGGGCAACTTTAACCTCGCAACGCTCCGTTCCTACGTAACCGATACGGTTTCACCCGAATTTTTACCCGACAGTTTCAAATAAGAGAAAACGCACGCTTGCCGTGCGTTTTTTCGAATTCCGATTTGCAAAGCAATCGTCACGGATAGGCGAAAACTTACAAAAAAAGGTCGGTATGACAATAAAAAATGCACGATAAGCATTGCATTTCCCGAAATGATATGATAAAATATTAATGTATTGAATGATATAATGTCGAAGTACGGCTTAAGGCATTAAATCGTTAATAAAAAAGGATAAGGCGCAAGCCGAAGCCCCAAAATAAATAAGGAGGGTCATTATGGCTCATATCAGCGAAAACGGTGTAAAGACCATTTGCGAAATATGCGACAGATACGCAGATGAGAAAACACCGCTTATGATGATTCTGAGTGACATTCAGAACGAATACGGCTACATACCGCTTGACGTTCAGGAAATCGTATCTCAGAAAACAGGAATATCCGTTGCCGAGATTTACGGAGTTGTAACATTCTATTCCTTCTTCTCACTGAATCCGAAGGGAAAATATGTTATCGGTTGCTGTCTCGGTACAGCGTGCTACGTGAAAGGCGCACAGCAGATAATCGATAAGTTTTCCGAGATAATCGGAATAGCTCCCGGCGAAACTTCAAGCGACGGTCTTTTCACGCTTGATGCGCTTCGTTGTATCGGTGCTTGCGGTATTGCCCCTGCCGTAACTATTAACGGCAAAGTATATCCTAAGCTTACGGTGGATAAGGTACCGGGAATCGTAGCCGAGTACCGTGCTATGGGAGGTGCCGAATAATGATTAAAACTTTTGATGAGCTCAACGGCAAAATTTGCAGTTGCACCGATGCCCTCAATGCAAAGCTTGCGGGCACAAACGGCAAAAGAGCGATAGTTCTTTGCGGCGGTACGGGATGTATTTCGTCACATTCCGAAGAAATACAGGAAAAATTCGAAAGAATTATCGAAGAAAGAGGACTTTCCGACAAAGTTACCGTAAACAAAGTCGGATGCTTCGGATTTTGCTCACAAGGCCCTTTCGTTAAGATTTATCCCGAAGATACTCTTTATCGTCTTGTCGGCATTGACGACGTTGAAGATATTATCGAAAAGGATATTATAGGCGGAGAAGTTGTCGAAAGACTTCTCTACGTCGATCCCGCAACGAAAGAAAAAATCGTAAAGCAGGATGAAATCAACTTCTACAAGAAACAGCGCCGTGTTGCTCTTTACGGTTGCGGCGTTATCAATCCCGAAGACATAAACGAAGCTCTCGGATACGGAGCTTTCAGAGGACTTGAAAAAGCTCTCACAATGGAACCTCAGGAAGTTATAAACGAAGTTCTGGCGGCGGGCCTTCGCGGACGCGGCGGCGGCGGATTCCCCACAGGCAGAAAGTGGCAGTTCGCTTATGCGCAGAAGAACGACGACAAATACGTCGTTTGTAACGGCGACGAGGGTGACCCCGGCGCATTCATGGACCGTTCGATACTCGAAGGAAATCCCCTTGCCGTAATCGAAGGCATGGTTATTGCCGGATATGCAATAGGCGCTCACAACGGTTATTTCTATGTTCGCGCGGAATATCCGATAGCTGTTAACAGACTTCGCATAGCTATTAAGCAGGCAAAAGAAATCGGACTTCTCGGTGACGATATAATGGGAAGCGGATTCGCTTTCGATGTTCATATACGTCTCGGAGCGGGCGCATTCGTTTGCGGTGAAGAAACGGCTCTCCTTAACTCCATAGAAGGTAAAAGAGGTATGCCGAGACCCCGTCCGCCGTTCCCGGCTGTTAAGGGACTTTGGCAGAAACCCACAATAGTTAACAACGTAGAGACGCTTGCGTGCGTTCCTTACATACTCCGCAACGGCGCCGAAGATTTTGCCAAGTACGGCACCGAAAAGTCAAAGGGAACGAAAGTATTCGCTCTCGGCGGAAAAATCAACAACGTCGGACTTGTCGAAATTCCGATGGGTACAACTCTCCGTGAGCTGATATATGATATCGGCGGCGGAATTCCCGGCGGAAAAGAATTCAAAGCAATCCAGACGGGCGGTCCTTCCGGCGGATGTCTCACGAAAGAATTCCTCGATGAGCCCATCGACTTCGACAACCTTGTCGCAAAAGGCTCAATGATGGGTTCGGGAGGAGCTATCGTAATGGACGAGGATAACTGCATGGTCGACGTTGCGAAATTCTACATGGAATTCATTTGCGATGAATCATGCGGTAAATGCACGCCGTGCCGTATCGGTACGAAGCGTATGCTTGAGCTTCTCACGAAGATTACGGAAGGCAACGGCACAATGAAAGACCTCGAAGAGCTTGAAGAGCTCGGCAGAACGGTAAAGACAAACTCCCTCTGCGCTCTCGGTCAGACAGCCGCTAACCCGATTATATCCACAATGACTCACTTCCGTGATGAATATATAGCTCATATAATCGACAAGAAGTGTCCCGCAAAGGTTTGCAAAAAGCTCATGCGTTACACAATCGAACAGGATAAGTGCTTCGGTTGCGGCGTTTGCGCAAAAGCTTGCCCCGTCGACGCTATTACGAGAACAGATTACGTAGCTCCCGGAAAGAAGCTTGCCGCAATGGCTATCGACCCCGAAAAATGCGTTAAATGCGGCGCTTGCATTGCAACATGTAAGTTCAAGGCAATCGTTAAGAAATAAGGGAGGACAGACAAATGGCATTGATTAATATTAAAATTGAAGGCGTCCCCTATCAGGTAGAAGAAGGACTGACAATACTTGAAGCCGCAAAAGCGTGCGGTTATGAAATTCCGTCTCTTTGCGCATTCAATCACGGCGAATGTTCTAACGGTTCTTGCCGAGTTTGCCTTGTTGAAGCGACGGGCGCAAGAGGACTTGTCGCTTCATGTGTATATCCCGTAAACGAGGGAATGGAAATCAAAATTTCAACACCTGCGGCAACGGCTGCCCGCCGTGCGTCGGTTGAACTTCTTCTTTCAAATCACAACAAAAACTGCCAGCAGTGTGATAAGAACGGTAAATGTGAGCTTCTTCACGTTGCCAATATCACAGGCGCAAGAGAAGGCAGATTCGAAGGCTCCAAAACTCCCGTCACGGTTGACGAGTTAACGCCTTCCATCATTCGAGATACGTCGAAATGTATTCTCTGCGGACGTTGCGTCGCAAGATGTCAAAACGCTCACGGAATGGGCATTCTCGGCTTTGAAAATCGCGGGTTCAGAACTATTGTAGCTCCTGCGGAAAACCGCTCGTTGGCGAAAAGCCCGTGTATTCTCTGCGGTCAGTGCGTATCCGTATGTCCTACGGGTGCTCTTACGGAAAAGAGCGAAATTTCCGCTGTCGATGCCGCAATGAAAGCAGGCAAGCACGTTGTCGTTCAGACAGCTCCCGCAGTTCGTGCGGCTCTCGGTGAAGAATTCGGACTTCCCGTCGGCACCGCCGTTACGGGCAAAATGGTTGCGGCTCTCAGAAGACTCGGCTTTGCGAAAGTATACGATACCGATTTCGGCGCCGACCTTACGATTATGGAAGAGGGAACGGAACTTCTCGGCAGAATCAAGAACGGCGGAGTTCTTCCGATGATTACGTCGTGCTCACCCGGTTGGGTCAACTATGCCGAATACAATTACGGCGACCTTCTCGACCACCTTTCGTCGTGCAAATCGCCTCACGAAATGCAGGGCGCAATTATAAAGAGCTATTATGCGGAGAAAAACGGAATCGATCCCAAAGATATTTTCGTTGTTTCGATTATGCCCTGTACGGCTAAGAAATACGAGAAGGAAAGAGAAGAGCTTCAAGTCAACGGACTTCCCGATGTTGATGCCGTTCTCACGACAAGAGAACTTGCACGCATGATTAAACGTGCGGGTATCATGTTCAACCGTCTCCCCGACGAAGAATTCGATGCCGACCTTATGGGCGATTACACGGGCGCCGGCGTTATCTTCGGCGTAACCGGCGGTGTTATGGAAGCCGCTTTGCGTACCGTTTATTTCGTTCTCACGGGCAAGGAACACGAAGCCGTTAAATTCGAAGAAGTTCGCGGATTCGAAGGCATTCGCGAGGCATCTCTCGATATTAACGGAACAACGGTTAACGTTGCAATCGCTCACGGAATGAAGAACGCAAAAGTTCTCCTTGACGAAATCAGAGAGGGCAAATCAAAATATCACTTCATTGAAATCATGGGTTGTCCCGGCGGTTGTATCGCAGGCGGAGGTCAGCCTATCGTCAGAAGTTGCTTCCTTCCCAATGAGGACGACGATATTTTGGATACCTATAAAGAAAAGAGAGCGGCCGCTCTCTACAGCGAGGACGAAAGACAGACACTCCGTCAGTCACACAAAAATCCTCAGGTTAAAGCTCTTTATGACGAGTATCTCGGTGAGCCCAATTCTCACAAAGCTCATGAGCTTCTCCATACAACATACAAGGCACGTAAAGCTTTTGCCGACTGAGACAAAACTTTAAAAAGCCTTGAAGAATAAAGCTTCAGCCCCTGCCGACGGCAGGGGCTGTTTTCATTGTTCATTCGATAGGTTTTCGTTTCTTGCGGAAGTGCGTAAAAAATCCGCCCCGCCTGTGGGGAGCACGCCGCTTGGGCGCTCCCCATAGGCGGGGCTTTCGTCATCCGTTATTTCACAAAACTTCCGTCAGTCTTCTTTCCTCTTTCCCTTTTTCAAAATCACGACAGTCGATGCAACACTTGAAACAAGCAATGCAAGTGTAACGTAAATAAACAAACCGTCTCCCGTCTGCTTGTTGTTATTGTTTCCGACACTTGCGGCGGCTTCCGTTTCGGTTTTGCTTTCACTTTCGAAAACCGTTTCCTCTGCCTTTGCGGTTTCCTTGCCGGTATCTTCTGCGACAGCGCTTTCAATCGTATCAATCACCGTTTCGCTCTCGCTTTCCGCTTCCGTCTCAGTTTCGGTTTCTTCCGGATCGACCGGATACAAGCGACCGTTTAATTCTGAAATTTTTACTTTGGGATGTTTCAAAAGCGATTCGGCGAGTTTAATGGCATTTTCGTTTGTTTGGTATTCCTTCTTCAGTTTAAATGTGATCATCATTTCATTATGCACCGTTAGGTGAGCGTCACGCATTTCCACTTCAATATCACAAGGGATATAATCTTTAAAAGAGTTAATATCAAACGATTCACTTGAAAAACATTTAAAAAGCCAAATCGTTACCACATCCGGGCATATATCTTTATCGTTGATTCTGTTGAAAGTTTTTTTTGCTTCGTCACCGCAATTAAAGGGCGTATCGGAATACATAAAGTTAATGCTCTTTACTTTCGGATGCTTATGAAGAGCAGT
>CAYXMB010000048.1:0-8818 GCA_964466085.1 uncultured Ruminococcus sp. | reverse complement strand
ATCCATAGTTTCCGAACCGTAGCACCAACAGGGAGTAACGGTAAGTGTGATATCGACTCCCTCACGGCGGAATTTTTCCGCACATGCCGCCGATTCGGGTACACGGCCGATAGTCGAATCCGCAATAATAACTTTAACCGGGTCTCCGTTAGAGTAGCGAAGGTTTTCTTCGAAAAGTTTCTTTGCGGCAAGAGCCATTCCCATAGTCTGATCTTCAAGACTTTCGCGAAGTTTCATGGGACCTCTTCTTCCGTCAATAGTCGGACGAATACCTATTACGGGATATTCACCGATGAATCTGTTTTTTGCCATTATTCTATCTCCTTTTAAATAATATTTATTTAGCAACAAATTAAATTTTTGTTTTTCTCACATCATTTGATTTTCGAAAGCAATCTTGCCGCAAGAGGACGTTTTACCTTCATAGCTCCTTTTGGGCAAAACTCCTGACAGCAAAAACAGCGTATGCATTTTTCTCTGTCGATTACGGGTTTTGATTTTTCTGTTTTTATTGCGTCGGCAGGACATACCGACTCACATTTTCCGCATCCGACACACTCTTTCTTTTTAAGAACGGGGCGTGTGCTGAGAGCGGATTTGGCGATTTTATTGAAAATTTTACCTTTAATACCGAGAAGTCCCGTGAAAAATTCGACTTCATTCGGTCTGTCGATATTTTTAAAATCCTTAATTTTAAATTCTGCGGCATCACCGACAACCCGAATTCCGTCAAGCGGCGGACAAAGCCCTCTTTCTACGGCAAGCGCTAATGTCGGAACCCTGTCTTTCGAAAGCCCGACGATATCGGCGCACACGGCGTCAACCGCATAAGGCGATGCGCCTGCAACGATTACTCCGATTTCTCTGGCACATCCCATTGTGGGACCGTTTCCCTCCATACCGACGACACCGTCGACTATATTCAGAATCGGCTTGAAATATTCATCTATATCGATAAGCATTTCCGCAAAATCGCGCGTATTTGAAAATCTGTAATGATATTCGGGCTTAAGTGTTCCCGGTATTGAACCGAACATATTTTTTACACATGCCGAAAGCGACATCATCCCATGAGTTTTAAGCTTTGCGAAATTAATAATGCAGTCGGCTTTTTCAAGCCATGCCGTATACTCGAAATTTGTCATTACGTGCGCTTCGGGAAAGTTCTCGCAAATCGCACTTGAAAAATCGTCATTGAGTGCGGCACCGTATTTTTCGACTTCCCTCATTCCGGTTACGGCATAAACATTTTTCAGATATATTCCCGTAAAAGGTCCTCCGGGAGAATCTCCGACCGTTACGTCGGCTCCCTTTTCGCAAAGTCTGCGGCAAAGTTCCGCCACAAGTGCGGGATGTGTCGTCGCCGCCTTTTCGGGTTTCATTGCGGAAACAAGATTAACTTTTACGGCAATTTTCATTCCTTTTTTTACAAAGTCTAAATTGCACGCTCCTCCGAAAAGCCTGTCAAAAGCTTCCCTGACTTCATTTGTATCGTAGCTGCCGCACTTTACGGCCGTAACGGTTCGACCGTCCATAATCCGCACCTCATCGAAGCTTAAATCGGTTTATTATATTGTATCATAAATCAAAACGGATTTCAACCGCATCGGCAATATTTGGGCTTTTTCAATGCTTGTTTTCGAAAAAATAATCAGCAAGAGCAGCTTTTTGATGCGAAAATCTAACAACCGATTTTATTTTCGCCTTTATTTTTGACAAAAGAAGCGTTTTTTTCATGCTTAAGGTTGATTTTTTTCGACCGAAGATGTAAAATAGAATAAAATAAAACCCGCACAGCGGACGGAGGACTTTATGGCAATAGTTACAACGACTGAAATGTTCAAAAAAGCTTATGACGGAGGATACGCAGTCGGAGCTTTCAATATCAATAACATGGAAATAATTCAGGCAATCACGGAAGCGGCTGCGGAAGCCAAATCTCCCGTAATCCTGCAAGTATCGGCAGGAGCGAGAAAATATGCAAAGCATGCTTACCTTATGGCGCTTGCCAAAGCGGCGGCAGAAGATTCCGGTGTTGACTTTGCGCTTCATCTCGATCACGGTGCGGATTTCGAAATATGCAAAAGCTGTATCGACGGCGGATTTTCATCTGTAATGATTGACGGTTCCAAATATTCTTTCGAAGAAAATATCGCACTTACCAAAAAAGTCGTAGATTACGCCCACTCCAAAGGAGTCGTTGTCGAAGGTGAGCTCGGCAAACTTTCGGGAATAGAAGACGACGTAAACGTTGCGGACGATGACGCCATGTACACGAATCCCGACGAAGTCGAAGAATTCGTTTCGAGAACAGGCGTTGATTCTCTCGCCATCGCCATCGGCACAAGTCACGGCGCATTTAAGTTCAAAGGTGAACCGAGACTCAGATTCGATATCCTCGAAGAAATCATGAAGCGCATACCCGGATTCCCGATAGTGCTTCACGGCGCATCTTCGGTAATTCCCGAACTCGTTGACGAAATCAACGCATGCGGCGGCAATCTTGACGGCGCAAAAGGCGTTCCCGAAGAACTTTTGAGACAGGCGGCAAGACTTGCGGTTTGCAAAATCAATATCGACTCCGATATCCGCCTTGCAATGACGGCAGGCGTTCGCCGTGTTCTTGCGGGAAAACCCGAAGCATTTGACCCGAGAGAATATCTCAAAGTCGGACGTGACGAAGTCAAAAAAATGGTTCTTCACAAAATCAACAACGTACTCGGAAGCGCCGGCACACTTTAATAAACACAAAGGAATATTTCGGGGCGGCAATGCCGCCCCGAACGGTTTGAAATATGAAATTCACGGAACAATACAAGATAAATATTCACGACGAGGGATTTAACGGTATTATTTCTCCGACGGGTTATCTGCGCTACATTCAAGACTGCGCAAATTGCCAAATGGAAGCCGACGGACCCTCATATACCGAACTTTTCGACGGCGGTTTATCATTTATTTTATCAAGAGTCAAAATCATTTTTCACAAAGAACTCTACTCTCACGACTTAATCGACGTTTCGACATGGACTTGCGCTCCGCACGGTGCGACTTTTCCGAGATACTACGAGATAGAAAGAAACGGCGAAATCTGCGCCGAAGCAAAAGCGCTTTGGGCTCTGTTTGACATAGATAAAAAAAGGCTTTGCAAAGCGGATAGCGTCGCTTTGAATTACAGAACGGACACCGAGCTTAATATCGAAATGCCGAGAGTTATAAAGCCAATCGGCGAATTTGAAAAAGTCGGCGAAAAAGAAGTGGTCTTTGCCGATGTTGATATTAACAGGCATATGAACAACACCGTATATGCCGATATGTTTTGGAATTACGTTCCGGACCTTTTCGACGCCCGTCCCCTTTCAATCGATATTTTTTATAAGTCCGAAGCTCCTCTTTCTTCTCACCTTGAAATATTCAGAGCAAGAAGCGAAAAGGGCTATATTATGAAATCCGTAAAAGAAAACGGCGTTGTAAATGCGGAAGCGGAAATCGCACTCGTTCGGTGAAGGTGAGAAAATGAAAAGGACAGTCTCCGTTTTTTTATTACTCGCGTTATCGATTTTATGTATTTCGTCATGCGGAGAAAAAACTCCCGACCTTATCGGAAATTGGTGTCTTGATGCGACTTTCAACGGGGCACCTGCCGAAATTTCCGTCGATTTTATAAACGATACGGAAGGCATCTATTCGGTTGAAGGTATAAAATCCCGAAAATTCAATTACACAACCGATAATAATTCCCTGAAAATAACTTTGTCGGACAGCGGTGAAACCGAAATCCCGTTTTCCGTTTCGAAAGGCAAACTGACTGTTACCTACAACGGCACCGACCTTATTTTCACCCGCACGAACGATACGGAAGAAAAATAACGACCGAAACGATATTTTGCGGTATCCCGATTTGCACTGACGCACTCCGCTTTTTTAGATGCGCACTTTCCGGTATCACAAAGAAAAACTTTGAACGCAGAAATCAAAATCCCACCTAACGAAAAAAGGGGTTCCGCAAGCAAGCGAAGCTCCTTTTTATTCGTTTTGAGATATTTCTTTTAAGGTACTTTTTAAAAATCCAATTCGGAAATCGCTTCATCGGCAAGAGAAGAAGTCTCTCTTACCTGTCCGTTGCAATCGGCAAATATCAACGTCGCATTTTTATATCTTTTGAGCCACGTGAGCTGACGTTTGGCATAGTTCCGACTTGACTGCTTTATGGAGTTCGCAACGTCGTCAAGCGATATTTCGCCATTGAAATAAGGAATGAATTCTTTGTACCCTATCGCCTGCGAAGCGCACGACAAATTGTGCAAAAGCCCTCTGTCAAAGAGGGAACGGACTTCTCTTTCAAGTCCTCTTTCGAACATTAAATCAACTCTTTTGTTTATTCTTTCGTAAAGCAAATTTCTGTCGGCAAAATCGATAATAATCTTGCAAGCGGAAAACGGTGCTTCATTTTGCTTTGATTCCGCATCCCATTCCGATTTGATTTTTCCGCTTGTTTCGTATATTTCAATTGCCCGGATAACTCTTTTAACGTTGTTTTTGTGAATTGCCGCAGCCGATATCGGGTCGATTTCGGAAAGCTTGGCATGAAGAGCGTCGACACCGTTTTCCTTTGCATACTCTTCAAGGCTTCTCCTCAAAGCCTCATCTTTTGACGATGACGAAAGAGAAGATACCTGCGTCATCGAATCGAGATAAAGAAAGGTTCCGCCGCACATTATCGGAGTTTTGCCTCTTTTCGAAATATCGCAAACGGCATCACCCGCAAGCGTTGCATAATCTCCTGCCGAAAAGCTCTCATCGGGGTCGACAATATCAATCATATGATGTACAATTCCGCACTTTTCTTCTTCAGTCGGTTTTGCCGTTCCGATATCCATTCCTCGATAAATCTGCATTGAATCACAGGAAATTATCTCTCCGTTAAGCCGTTTCGCAAGTTCTACGGCAAGTGCCGATTTTCCCGAAGCAGTAGCTCCGACTACGGCTATGAACTTATTCTGCATATTTCCCCCACATCAAAATTTTACGCTTGTCGATAATATTTTTTACATTTGCAAAAATTCGTTTAGGCCTCTCCGTAATATACGGATATACCGTTTCCGACGTTTATTGCGATTCATCACCTTATACCTTCTTTACAGAATAAGCATCGCATCGCCAAAGGAAAAGAATCTGTAATCTCCTCGCTCAACGGCGATATTATATGCCTTCAGCATGTCCTCTCTGTTATAAAAAGCGGAAACAAGCATGAGAAGTGTGCTTTCGGGAAGATGGAAATTCGTAATCAGCGCATCGGTCATTTTAAATTTGTATCCGGGATAAATAAATATACCCGTATCGTCTTTGACGGGATGTAAAATTCCGGCGTCATCGCCGGCGCTTTCAAGTGTACGGCAAGATGTCGTTCCGACTGCGATAACCCGTCCTCCGGCGGCTCGTCTTTCATTGATTATATCTGCCGCTTCTTTGCCGACCTCAATATATTCGGCGTGCATTTCGTGTTCGGCAATACGCTCTTCCTTCACGGGGCGAAAAGTGCCGAGTCCGACGTGAAGCAGAACGGGAACGACGGCAATGCCTTTCCTCTTTACTTTATCCAAAAGTTCATCCGTAAAATGAAGTCCCGCAGTCGGAGCGGCGGAGGAACCTTCGATTTTCGAATAGACCGTTTGATATCTCTCTTTATCTTCAAGTTTTTCGGTTATATAAGGAGGGAGAGGCATCATACCTATTTCGTGCAGTGCGGCATAAACGCTGTCGACTCTGTTCCCGTCGGCAAAGAACCGTACCTTTCTGATTCCGTTATCACTCAATATTTCTACTACTTTTGCCGTCAGTATTCCGTCGCCGAAAGACAGTGTATCTCCGACTTTCGCGCGCTTTCCGGGACCCGCAAGCGCCTCCCATGTATCGTTTTCAAGCTGTTTCAAAAGTAAAAGTTCGACAGGTGACGTACTCCCCGTTTCGACTTCTCTTCCGTTTTCGCATCTGTGAGTTCTGATGCCGATTATACGTGCGGGAATAACTCTCGTATCGTTTATAACAAGAACGTCCTTTTCATTAAGATAATCCACGATATCGGTAAAAAATCTGTGTTCGATTTCTCCGCTGTCCCTGTGTATCACCATAAGTCTCGACGAATCCCTTTTTTCAAGAGGAGTTTGAGCTATCCTGTCTTTGGGTAAATCGTAATAAAAATCTTTCAGAGTTAAATCCGTTTTCGCAAGTTCGTTTTTTATCATTTCCGTTTCCCGTCCGCCGTTCAAATATGCGCCCGACTGATATCGGACGCATAAGATATTTTATATGTTGTATTCCGAGAGAAGTTTTTCGACAAGTTCTTTTGTTTTCGAAACCGCCTCGTCTATCGGAAATTCGGTTTTTATGCTCTTATCTCTCGTCGCAACCTCAACTACACCCGCATCGCAGTTTTTGGGGCTTACGACTATCCTTACCGGTACGCCGAAAAGGTCGGCATCTGCAAACATCGAACCGGGTCTTATATCTCTGTCATCGTACAAGACTTCGACTCCCGCCGATGTGAGCCCGTTGTAAAGTTCAACGGCAACATCGTTAACTTTCTCATCGGTGCTTCTCAAATTGCATATTTCAACCTGCCAAGGTGCTATCGACATCGGCCATATAGGACCGAATTTGTCACAGCTTTCCTCGCATATCGACGCCATAAGTCTGCCGACGCCGATTCCGTAACAACCCATGATAGGATACTGCGCTTCGCCGTTTCTGTCAAGATAAGTCATACCCATTGACTTTGTGTATTTTTGACCGAGTTGGAATATATTTCCGACTTCGATACCTCTTTTTACCGTAATAGCGGGCTTTTTGCATACGGGACAAATCGCACCTTCGTATATTTTCGCAACATCGACGTATTCAACGTCACCGACGTCACGTGAAATATTCATGCCTTTATAGTGATAGTCCTTCTCGTTTGCACCGCAAACAAGCGAATTGATACCGTACAACGACTTGTCGAATACAACCTTAACCGATGCGGGAAGTCCTATGGGGCCTATAAATCCAGCAACTATTCCGCTGTCATCTGAAATTGCCGTTGCGGGATGAATTTCCTCGCACAGACGGTTTCTGAGCTTCGTTTCGTTTACTTCAAGGTCGCCTCTGATAAATACTATAACGTATTCGTCGTTGCTGTTTTTCTGGTATACGACTGCTTTCGCAAATTTTTTCGCATCGCATCCGAGAAACTTCGATAAATCGTCAATCGTTTTAACGTCGGGCGTATGAACCTTTTCAAGTGTTTCGACCTCTCCCGCCTCATTGACTCTTTCGCAAGACGCAACTTCCATATTTGCTCTGTAATCGCATTCGTCGCATATCGCAAGCGTATCTTCACCTATATCGGTGAGAAGCATAAATTCATGGGAAACACTTCCTCCCATCATGCCGGAGTCGGATTTTACCGACACGACGTTTTTCGCACCCGCACGCTTATAAATCCTCTCGTAAGCTTCATAACAACGCTCGTAGTATTCTTTCAAATCTTCAACGGAAGTATGGAAAGAGTATGCGTCTTTCATCGTAAATTCCCTTACTCTGATAAGACCGCCTCTTGCTCTCGGCTCATCACGGAATTTGGTTTGAATTTGATAAATCATGAACGGGTACTGAGTATATGACGACGCCGTGTTGCGTGCAAGGTGAACCGCCGCTTCCTCGTGAGTCATACCGAGTACAAGCTTATTTCCGTTTCTGTCGGTAAAGCGTTCAAGCTCCGAACCGATACTCTCGTATCTTCCCGACTCCTCCCAAAGAGATGCCGGCATAACAACGGGGAAAAGAACTTCCTGACCGTCGATGCGGTCCATTTCTTCTCTTATTATTCTTTCGATTTTCTGCGCGATTCTTTTGGCCGGTGTATACAATGAATAGATGCCGCTTGCGACATTTTTCATGTAACCGCCTCTTATCATTAGCTTGTGGCTTTCTATTGTGCAATCCGAAGGTGCATTTTTAAATCTTTCGCCGAGAAGTGATGATACTTTCATTGATAATAGTTCTCCTGTTTTTTATACTGACATTTCGCCGTCAGTTGGCGTGATAAAGTTTTTTTGTTTGGTAACACGGCTCACAGGTGACATGAATTCCGAGCTTTTTGAACACATTGAGGTCTGCCTGAGCCAATATTACGGACGAATGAAGATTACAGTTTTTTAGTTTTGAAAGCTGCTCTGTCGCAACTTTCGCATTTGCGTCCGACAAAGCGCAAATCGAAAGAGCTATCAGCACTTCATCCGTATGAAGTCTCGGATTATGATTTCCGAGAGTGTCGACTTTCAAATGCTGAATGGGCTCTATTATTTCGGGTGAGATAAGATGAATCGAATCGTCGATTCCTCCGAGAACCTTGAGAGCGTTCAAAAGCAAAGCCGAAGAGGAGCCGAGAAGTTTTGTGGTCTTTCCCGTAACTACCGTTCCGTCGGAAAGCTCAAGTGCGGTTGCGGGAGCTCCCGTCAACTCGGCTTTTTCCAGCGCCGCCGCGACGACGGCTCTGTCGTCCGATGTGAGGTTTGCCTGTTTCATGACAAGTCTTGTTTTTGTCACAACGTCTTTCGACACAAGCCCTTTTCTTTCATCGCACAAAGCTTGATAGTACCTGCGAATGATTTCGTCATTTGCCGCTTTTCGGCAAGCCTCGTCGTCGAAAATGCAATTTCCCGCCATATTAACTCCCATATCGGTGGGCGACTTGTACGGGCACTCGCCGAGAATATGTTCGAACATGGTATTGAGAACAGGGAAAATTTCGACGTCACGGTTATAGTTTACGGTTGTT
>CAYXMB010000047.1:0-8829 GCA_964466085.1 uncultured Ruminococcus sp. | reverse complement strand
GAAAAACGAGAATGAGAGCGGAACTTCTTCAAATCAGAAAAACCACTCTCGAATCGGTAAGATACGCCGCAAAGCGTGCCGACGATACGGTAAAATTCACCGACGAAGCACTCAATACGGTACTCGGAGTGCCGAGAGTTTTCCTCCCCGTCGTTCTCAAAGGGTGCGTCGATTGGGCAAAGGAAAACGGCGTCGTTCTGATTACCGAAGAACACATGAAAATAATAAACGACAAACGCTCCAAAGAAAAAAACAAAAAATAACAACCGCTTTCGAACAATTTTTCGCAAAAGGAGAAAAAAATGAGTATTTCAAAGAAAAAAAGCCCCCTAAAGGTCTTAACCCGTATTTTATGCTGTATTATCGCTTTCGTTATTATTTTGCTTCTCGGCGTAAGGCTGTATTTCCGCCTGCCCGTGACGGAATATTATAAAAATTCCGAAAAAGCTTTTGTTATTCCGGGCTTATCGGACGGCATGACCCATCAGGGACTCGCATATAATGCCGACAGAGACGAATTTCTTATAACGGGATACCGCTCAGACGGTGCGGGCTCGCAAATCAGTATAGTAAACAGAAACGAAAAGACCGAAGTCAAACGTTTAACTCTCATGACGGAGTCGGGAGAGCCTTTCACAAGCCACGTCGGCGGAATTTCGCTGTACAAAGACTGCGTATTGGTTGCCGACGGATGCGGCGTTGCGGTTTTTTCGCTTGACGATATAAACGGTGCGAAAGACACGGGAACGGTTAAAGCCGTTTCGAATTTCAAAACAGAAACCGATAACGATTCTCTCGGCGTCGCCTTTATTCACGTCGACGGCGACTCGCTTTTCGTCGGTGAGTTTTACAGAGAGGAAAATTACAAAACTCCCGATTCTCACAAAATAACGACAAAAGCGGGCGATTACAACACCGCGCTTATCCTCGAATATACTTTGAGCGGTGACGGCGGATTCGACCTTGCCGAAAACGCAACTTTGAAAAGAGCTTATTCCGCACCCGGTCTCGTTCAGGGAATGTGCACCGACGGCGACGGCAGAATATACCTTTCAACCTCTTACGGCATGGCGTTTTCGAATATTTACGTATACGAAAATCCGGGCGATGAGGGCACAATAGAGGTACTCGGAGAAACAATTCCCCTTTTCTCGCTTGACTCGTCAAGTCTTTCGGTTTCGATAAAACTTCCGCCCATGTCGGAAGAAATAGTCACAGTCGACGGAAAGCTCTACACAATGTGCGAGGCGGCAACCGATAAATACATTTTCGGAAAATTCACCTCCGCAAAGTATTGCTACGCCACCGACATTTCAAAGTACGTAAAATAAACCCGCAAATATCAATCGAAAATCGGCGTCTTCTAACGGAAAGGCGCCGATTTTATTTATTCACTCTCTTTTCGCCTCTTTACTCTCTTTCCGCCTATTCACTTTCACAGGACCCCTCACGGATTCTTTTCCCGAACGAATTACGGCAAACGGCGATAAAAAGCATACCCGAAAACCGATACGACAAAGGCATTGCGGAACGCTTTAAGCAGGCTGAAAAAAACGGCAAGGTCACATAAGACCTCACCGTTTTTAAAGATTGTGAAAATTATTTTTTATTCTGTTTGAAAGAGACGGGAACGTATTTTCCGCCGTAACCGACACGGTATCCGAGCCACGACACGGCAACAGCCGGTGCCGGAGTCAGAAGCCAAAATACAAAAGTTCTGACGGGATAATTTCCGCAGTCGGGCAAAAGCACGTTGAAAAGCGAAATATAAGGCGCCGAAAGAACTCTCGTAACAGTCGAAGAAACCGACGCCGCAGTCGCAACGACAGCCGACGAGGTCGCATTTGCGAAAAGAGCAAGAAGAACGCACACGGCATATACAACGGCGAAAAACAAAGTCGGAACACTTTGTGCAAGCCCGATTTTAAGCCCTTCGTTTTTTCTCGGCGAGAGCCTGCCTCCCTGAACTTTCAGGATATCTTTAGCCCCTTTTTCCCACATTGCGAGAAACACAAGATAGAGGTAGAAAAACACCGAAACGAAAGCAACAAGCCACGCAACGGCGGCAACATCCGTCATTACCGTAAGCATTACTATCATAAGTCCGAAAACTATGGCACCGAACTGATTCAAAAACAGTTTTTTCAAAGCCGAGCCGTTGTCGGCAAAAAATCGCTTCATTGAAAATTCCTCCGCAAAACTTTATAACATACAGAACATATAGGTATTTTAAAGCATTGAAAGCTGAATTACAAGCGAAATCGCGATATTTTTACATTCCGTACAAATTTTACGCTCTCCGATTTGTATGCGGCGCATATCCGCAAGCTGTCATTTTACCGCAACCGCCTCCGTCACGACCTCCGTCGCATAACCGTCTCCGTAACTTGCCTCTTTGATAACCTCGAAAAGTCCGTCGCTCACCGGCAAATAAACCGTAATCGGCTCAAGACCCGTGTTTCCGTTTTCGTCCTCCATAGCCACGTTTGCGGAAACGTGCAGGCGCATAAAGCGGTTAACGTCGGCTTCCTCCTTTGCGCATTCTTCGAGAAGCGGCAAAAATTCTTCGGGAGAGATATATCCCGGATAGGAGCTCATTTCTCCTTCACCGTAAAAATATTTGTCGAAATCCACAGTCAGACCGTATGTAACGTATTCCCCGTTTTCGTAATCGAAACAGTCGATATAGGCATAGGCGAATTCGCCGTTTTCGATGTCAACCCCGTTTTCTTCGCAATAATCGTAAAGTTTCCCGAAAGCCTCAACCTGTTTGCCCGTTTCTTTTTCGTTGATTATAAACTCCGTTACAATCTTCTCGTAAGCTCTCGGCGCCTGATTTTTTCCGAACGGAATCGTAACGTCACGTGTCACACCGCCGTCATCGACCGTTATGCGAATTTGCACGTCGGGGTCACACCAGATACCGCCGTTCAGATAATTGTACCAGTCGGAGAAATCAAGATTTGCGATTTCCTCTTTCAATATCCCGTAAACTTCGGAAAGTCCGTCGTCCGGTATTCCGATGTCCCCGTAAAAAACGGTCTTTTTCGATTCGGGAAGATTCAGGTAGTTGTTGCGGTAATGCTCGTTTTCGGAAAGACTTTCGATAACCGATTCATAATCGCTTTCGTAAATTCTCACATATCTCTGCTTTGTTCCCTTATCGGTTGTTACGGCAACTTTCAGATACTTATATTCCCCGTATTTTTCGAAATTACCGTTTTTCGCATCTTTATTGCCGTTTTTCAAAGCGTTGGATATGATTTTCGCAACATTTCTGTCGTAAATCGAAACGTTAGACGATTTATCGAATGCATATTCCGCAAAACCGCTTCCCGAAGACATCTTCGCCATAAAGGAGTAACTGTCGTAATAATCGGCCGCCGACAGTATTTTAACGCATTTTATCTCATCGGCGGACGGCTCAAAGGAAAGTGCGATGTTACTTGCTGCCCTCGTTCCGAAGAATGCGGAGAAAAGCACGCCCGCCGCTATAAACAGACCCGGAACGGCACGCAAAAGATTTTTCCATCTTTTTGTCGTTATGAGTTCAAAAGCGAAGTAAATAACCGCAACTATCGCATACCACACAATCCACGCCGAATCGAATCCGTATTCCGCAATGAAATAGAAACTCCAAATGCAAAGGAAAACGGCAACGGTTATGCGAAATACGGCTTGAAGAAACGGAGTGACCGACGCCGTATGAGCCGCCTCGCTTCTTCTCTTTTTGAAAAGCAGGCAGGCAAGCGCCCCGTAGACGAGTGCCAGAGCAAAAGTGTAAATCAAAGAGCCGACACCGTTTGTTTCTCCCGTAAACATCGACAGAAATCCGCTCAGAAGCAAATTAGAATCGAACGAGAACAAAACGCCGAAAGAATCCTTCGTCAAAACGGGTGCGTTCTTTAAAAGAAGGGATGTTACGGTGCTTATAAACACTCTCGGCACAACGATAATAAGCGCCGATACGAGAACGTTCATAAGGCGTGTTCCCGTAAGACTCACCGCAACCGAAACGCTTGTCACCATAAGGCACGACATCGCCATAAGACACAAAATGTCAAACAGTATGTTGCCGTAGGGAATGTAAAAGTCTTTTCCCGTGAAAATCGCAAGAATTTCATAAGAAAGCGCACCGATTCCTACCGTTATAACAAGCATCGAAAGGACGGCCGTAAGTATTGCGGCAACGGAGCTCAAATAAACGCATTCTCTCGTGTGAGGGAGAGAGTGGTAAAAATCAGCCGATTTTCTCGTGTTCACATATCCGAACACTTTAAGTGTCGCAACAAGGGCGGCAACGTATACCGCAAGAAGTCCGACGTACGTTACCGTAACGGAGCTGAGCGACAATGCGTACGGATAATAACCCGGCAAAGCGTTTATCGCCGCACCGCCGACCGACAGAACGGCGCCGAGAGAGGTCAGAATTATGCCGAGCATTTTAAGCTCACGCAAAGTTTCTTTGTATATACCTAAGGAAAAAATTCTGTTCTTTTTCATATTGCCACCTCAATTCAAATCGAATTTGTAACCGAGTGCTTCCATTTCGTACGTAAATACCTCCTCCAAAGTGAGAGGAAGAACGTCCAAAAGCACCGGATTAAGCGCCGTGAGCCTGTTCACGATGTAATCCCTGTCCCCGTTAACGATAAGTTTCGATACCGAGCCTTGCTTTGCGAAGTGAACGACATTGATTCCCTCGAACAAAGTCTCGTCATACTCCGTATTAAACGCTATCTGAACTTTGAACCGTTCCGTTTTGAGATTTTGAATATCGCTCTCCAAAATCATACCGCCTCTGTGCAAAAGCGCAAGCTGGTCGCACGTATCCTCAAGCTCACGGAGCGAGTGAGAGGTTATAATGGCGGTGGAACCCTCGTCGATTACGTCACGGCAAATAAGGCTTTTGACGTAGTTTCTCATGACAGGGTCAAGCCCGTCGAACGTTTCGTCGAAAAATATGTATTTCGGCCTTGTCGAAAGAGCGAGAATCGTCATCGCCTGACGTCTCATTCCTTTTGAAAAGCTGTTGAGCGATTTGCCCGTATCAAGTCCGAACCTGCCCGACATTTCCTCAAAACGAACTCTGTCGAAATTCGGGAACACATCGGCATAGGCAAGTGCCATGCGCTTCATCGATGCGCCGCCTATAAAATAAAGGTCATCGGGAACAAAGGCGATTTTGCTCTTAACGGCGGGGTTTTCCCACACGCTCTCACCGTCAAGGCTTGCCGTGCCTCCGTCGGCCTTGTATATACCCGAAAGAACCCTTAAAAACGTGGACTTCCCCGCACCGTTCGAGCCCACCATTCCGTAAATCTTCCCGTCCTCTATCGTGCAATTCACTTTATCAAGCGCCGTGAAATTCCCGAATTTTTTGGTAAGATTTTCACACCTAATCATCGCATCTGTCCTCCTTTTTCTCAAATACTTTTTCCAAAACAGCCAGAAGTTCTTCCTTCTCAACGCCGGCAAGCATCATTTCATGCGCCAGCTTTTCGAAAGAAACGATTTTCCCCTTGCTCTTTTCTCTGACGATTTTCAGAGCGTCTTCGGTTATAAAATTCCCTTTTCCCGGAACACCGCAAATAATTTTACGCAGCGTAAGCTCCGTAAACGCCTTTTGCACGGTATTCGGATTTACCGAAAGACTGACGGAGAGATTTCTGACGGACGGGAGCTTGCTTCCCGAAACAAGTATCCCGCTCGCAACGTATTTCTCAACCTGATTTATCAGTTGCTCATATACGGGAACGCTTGACATTCCGTTAATTTCGAACATTTCGCCCTCCTTTTCGTTTTTGATTTCAAAAAATTAACTGTACTATCATTGTTAGTACAGTTATAGTATACCCTATAAATTCACGCCTGTCAAGCGTTTTTTAAAATTTTTCTTTTCATGGCAAATGCAAATACTGTTTCCGAAGCCCGACAAATGCAAATACTGTTTCCGAAATACGGCAAAGAAAAAACAATTGCGGCGCTTTCCGCAAAGAAAGCGCCGTTCAGGGCATCACGACCCACGCGTTGTTTATCCAACGTTCGTGACCGAGAGAAGGTTTATTTACGTATTCTCCGTTAAACACCATAGCGGTGGAGCTTCCGCCGTCCATCATTGCGCCGTTTAAGCATTTTTCTTCGAGCATGACTTTTTGAAGCCCGTCAAGGTCGCTTCCGATACTGTATCCGACTTGCCTGCCGTCTATAACGACGAAAATCACCTCACCGGTTTCTCTCTGACCGATTCCCGTTCGGGGACTTATTCCCCAACCGCCCGTACCGTTTTTGACCATTCCCTCTCCGTTAACAACGATATAAGGCGAGAACGAAACCGCATTCAGAATCCCGTTTTCAAGTGCCCATTTTGCCGTCGTGTGACGAAGGATAAAATTACCGTCGGCGTTAAAACCTATCATATTAAATACTTCGTCGCTCTCATACGTCGGATTTACGAGTACGCCGTCCTCAATCAGAAGTCCCGTAGGCGAGCCGCCGTTCGAATCGTAATTCGGACCGTCGTTAAAACCTCCGCCGTTAATTCCGGCAATTCCGCCGACGCTTTCGACCATCTCCATTACGGTCCACCCGTGTTCAAACTGAGCGGGCGTGTCGACAAGCCTTATTCTCGTCGGGTCGGAAATAAGCATTGCATACCCGACCCATGCCGAAACACCCGACGTTCCCGAAACTTCCTTTAAATATACCCCTTCCGAAAGTTCTTCGTAACCCTCTCCGATATACAGTTCCGCACCGATTACGGGAGAGGACTCCGCAAAGTCGGTCTTTTCTTCGACACCCGGCAAAACGGAATCGTAAAGGCTGTCGTCGACTTTTTGAGCGCTCATAACCTCCTCTATTTTCTCATCGGAAAAGAACCACGTCGCAAGGTATTGGTGAGTGTAGGTATGCATTGCCGTGCAAATCCACGTCTCCTGCAAAGTCTTGCTTGCGCCCATCACAATAAGAATCCAAAAGAGCAGAAAAACGGTCAGAACAACCGCCGCAAGCGCCGACAGCGATATTACGGCAAACTTTTTGAAATTTATTTTTCGCACTTTCATTTCGGTGCTCCGCCTTTCGCCTTTTTGTAGAGTTCTTCGGCCGCAAATCTCACTTTCGCCACCGAAACTTTTTTGTCCTTCGGGAAGCAGTAATACAGCATTTCCCCGTTTCCGATACAAATCATATCGCCGATTTCATACCAATAAAAATCCGAGTAGAGACTGTAGGACGCTTTCGGTTTTTGAACAAAGTCGAGTTTTCCGTCGCAGCCGACAAGGTGAAAGCCCTCTTTCGTATGGCAAAGACGCCCGTCTCCGACTTTGTAAATACTTTTCGTCCCTTTCAAAACGAGAATTTCGACTTCGGCGTCGAGAGAGTACGTCCCGTTTTCGATTTCTTCCGAAACGCACTTTCTTTGCCACGCCGACCATTCGGGAACGGAAAGAACACCGTCGCCGTCGGAAAGCTCCCCGTATTCATTCATGAACCACTTTTTTCCGCATTCGGTGCAAGTCAAATATTCGCCCTTGCCGACGGTTGCGCCCTCCGCACCGCATTCACGGCATTTATAGAGCACTCTTTCGAGAAAATCCGCTCTGAACGGCTCTGCGACTTTCACGTTGTTGTCCTTTTGCCACTTGAAATAATCAAGTGAAAAACATTCTTTCAGTTTAAGATTTATTTCATCGGCGGAAAGACGGCTTATGTCTTCCTTTGAAAAAAGATATTCGAAAGCGGCGCCGACTTTCACGTTTCTTATCCGAAGCCCGTTGTAGAGAGGGTCTCTCGCAAAGGCTCCCTCCGTCGTTATCATGATAACGGGCACTTCGAGCTTTTTTATAAGAGAGCCCAACATATCGGGAAGACCCGTTGCCGTGCCGTCGAAAGAATAGCTGGCTTCGGGGTACATAAGCACCGAATTTCCGAGCGTTTTGATCGAATAAATTATATCCTTGACAAGCGGAAAATCGGTCACGAATTTTTGAGCCGGAATACAGCCTATCATTCTCATCAGTGAATTTTTTCCGACAAATCCGTCGGAGGTGCAAACCACGTTAATCGGTCTCGGATACAAAACGCTCATTGCGATTTTCAAATCGATAAACGACGAGTGATTCATAAGAAAAAGTGCCGCTTCGTCTTTCGAAAGACGCTCCGTTCCCTTTTCCGTATAGGTAAATCCCGCTTTTTTAAGTTCGGGCATACTCGCGGCTTTCAGCAAAGCCCTGAAAAAGAGATTCGGGCGAATCGGCTTTTTCCTTTTTTCCCTTTCGAGAGAACAAACCTCACCGAAGCTTTTCTCGCAAACCTTGATTTTCACACAGTCCCTCCTTGCAGCACAGTCGGCGATTATATTCGTCCGTCATCGGATTATACGGTTTCACTGCCGCAAAGTCTGATATCGGCGGAAGATGCGCCGACTGAAATTTCATATTCCCCGCAGGGCATGACAAAACGCTTTTGTAAAACGTCGTATTCGCTCAAAGTATTTTTGCAAACCGAAACCGTAACTCTCTTTTTCTCTCCGGCTTCAAGTGCGATTTTTTCAAAGTCCGCAAGAGACTTTACGGATTTTTCGCCGTCTTTTTTCCTTGCGAAATATACCTGAACCGCCTCAAGCCCGAAACGCTTTCCGACGTTTTCGAGAGTGAAAGTCACGTCGATTGTTTCGTCGAAAACTTTCACCGACAAATCGGAGTAGGCAAAATCCGTGTACGAAAGCCCGTGACCGAACGGGAAAAGAGGCTTTATGCCGTCGTGCTCAAATCCTCTGTATCCGACAAGCGAGCCCTCTCTGTAAAAACATTTTTCCTCATTGTAATC
>CAYXMB010000046.1:0-8956 GCA_964466085.1 uncultured Ruminococcus sp. | reverse complement strand
TGAAAGAGGACGGCGGTGACGCTCTGCCGAACTTCACGGGAGAGACGGTTTACAAGGTTACGGATACCTGCGACCCCGATGCCGCAGCTACTTACAGTAACGACGTTCATACGGTCCCCGATCACATTTACTCCGATGACGGATTTTGCACAAGGTGCGGTAATTACGAGCCCGCAGTGCCGAATGACGATGGCGTATACGAAATTTCAAACGCAGGTCAGCTTTTCTGGTTCGCAAAGTACGTAAACAGCGGCAACGGCAAGGCGTGCGCACTTCTCACGAAAGATATTAATCTTAAAAACAGGGAATGGACGCCTATCGGTCTTTATTCGGATTCGCAGCCCGATTCGTCTTACAACGTGCGCTACGAAGGAACTTTCGACGGCGGATATCACGTGATTTACAACCTCAACGTTCGTCAGACAAATACTTACGAAACGGGACTTTTCAGCCGTACTTACGGTGCAACGCTTAAGAATTTCGGTGTTGTAGGTGCTACCGTAGAGAGCACTCAAAACATTCGTGCGGGCGTTGTGGCGGGTGAAATTCACAATTCGACCGTGACGGATGTTTTTACGGCGGGAAAAATTAAAATCACAACCTCTCACGACCAGGCAGGCGGTCTTGCGGGCGAATGTGTCGGAAGCAATTTGACGAATTGTTTCACAACTTACGGCACGCTTTGCACTGCTGCGGGCACGCTCACAAACTGCTTCTACATGGCGGATGCGGTAAATGAAAATTCCGTCGGAGAAAATAAAACAGCCGAAGAATTCGCAAGCGGTGAGCTTGTCGAAATCTTAAACGGAGCGGACGGCGCAGTTTGGAAGCAGAATGTCGGTAAGGATGCATATCCGAATTTCGGAAGCGAAAGCACAATGCTTATAGGCGATGTCGACGGCGACGGTATACTTACGCTTAAGGATGTTAAACTTCTGAAACGGTATCTCATATGTTCGGCAAATTCCGACGAGATATTCGAAGAAAACGCCGATGTAAACGGTGACGGAATGATATCGATTAAAGACGTTAAAGTGCTTGTGCAACTCATTGTTTCATAAAACAAAAACAAATCGGGCAACGCTCGACATCCGTCTTGCGACGTGATTGTTTCAGTCGTTGCCCGCAGTCCCGGAGTTTTTTGAAAATTCGGGAAAATAAAAAACAAAACGGTATTGCTTTTCGGGCAATACCGTTTTTGAATTTTCACTGTTTTTTTGTTACTTGTTTATTGCTTTTTTTATAAGTTCGTTGATTTTTTCTCTGACGTCGAGAATTTGCGCATCGCCTCTCGGATATTCCTTGAAACCGATTTCGCCCGCTTCTTCCAAAATCGCCATAACGGCTTCACGGGAAGTCAGTTCTTCCGCAAGTTTAAATGCCCGAAGGTCGTAAAGAGCCGCCGTGAATCCGAGAAGGTGGATTGTTTCGAGAGGTTCGCCGCTTCTGCCCGGATATACCGAGAAAGCGTCGCCTGCGGGAACCCAGAAACCGCCGTCCGTTATGAGATACGGGTCAAGAGGTCCGGTCGAGCCTTCGTAATAGTAGAAGTTAAATCCCCATTGCAGGAAACCTTCGATATTGTATTTGTAAAATTGCTGACCTATAACTCTGTTTCTCCACGTCGGCATTGCGACGAAACGGTTCGAAACTTTGTCGCACTGACAGCAACAGTAATAAGTCCAAAGTCCTTCAACGCCCGCTTCAAGGTAAGGTTCCATGTGGTCTATTGAAACGACGGGGCGGTCAACGATACCTTTTTTCCAAAAATCGAAATCGGAAAGGGCATCCATTATTACCTGACCTTTGAGGTTTTCTTTTACGAGATTTTTAGCATCGAGGTAGCCTTGAAGGTGGTCTTTGCCCGGCTCGTCCGAAATATGGAAAACGCACTTATCGGCAACGCCGAGTTCGGTGAGCTTATCGATGAGTTGCGGTAAAAGGACGGAGAGAAATTCCTTGTACTTGCCGTCCGCAACGTCGGTGTCCCAACCGAAAACTCTTATATATCCTTCTTCCGTCAAAGCCATAACTTTCGGTGCGTGTTTTGCACCCCACTGAGTAAACAGATGCGACATTTCAAAGTACTCAATACCGCACTGCAAGCACATTTTCACCCATCTTTCAAGCTTTTGGAAGCTGAATCGCCATTCGTCTTTGACTATTGTGACGTCGATAAGCTGAACCGTCGGGCGCTCTCTGTTCGGAATCGTGTCGAGAGCGGGGGTGAAAATCGGGGTGAGAATCATGTTAATTCCGTTCTTTGCGGCACACGTAATGAAATTCTTCATTATCTCCCAATGCTTTTCGGAGAAAATATCGACGTTGTAATACGTTGCAAGACAATCGGCATGAAACCACTGCGTTACGGCGATTTCCTGTTTCGGGAGTGCTGCGGGTATAATATCGACGCAAAAATCCGTTTTTCCGAAAACTTCACCGTTCCAATAGTCGGAGAAAACGAAATTTATCGTGTATTCGCCGTAAACCAAGTCGACGGGGACGTCGATGTCAACCCAAACGGATTGAAGGTCACGGGACGGAGTGATTATCGTATCTTCGTCAATCGGAGTCAGTAAGTCGGGGTAAAGTCCCGGAGTTTTTCTGACAAAATCGGGGTCGTCGGAGCCGGGATTGTAGGGGACTCTGACGGGGACGTTTTCCACGTATCTTACCGTTATGTATTTTTTGAGAGGGCTGTCGATTGTAAGTCTCGTTTGTCTTTTTACAAGGCCTGCGGGCAGGTCGCAATCCGTATACGCTATCTGAAAAGAGAAGCGTTCTCCCATGAGCATGGAGCCTTTTTTGTATTCTTTTTTATTTTTTATGTCTTCGTCGAGGAAGCATTTTTCACACTGTGAAAGAGTTTTCAACTGTAACATTTCGGTATGCCTTTCTTATAAAATATCTTTTAATTTGAGTATACCTAATTTTCCGTCGAAAGTCAAGCCTTTAGATTATATTCATTGACAACTTTAAAATAATGTGATAAAATAAAGCATTACAGATTACAGGAGTATATGATGAAAAGAACAATTGCAATTATTACCGCTTTGGTTTTCGCTTTGACTTTGGCATCTTGCGGCGAAAAAGGTCCCGATCCCGACAATTGGCATAACAATTCGGGAATAAATCAATATCTGGCTATTAATTTCAACGGTGAAAATACCAACGCCGCCTGCGTTTTCGGCGAGAACGGCGTTGAAATGTATTATAACGATTCGGTTGAAAAAGTTTTGCTTTGCAAGGTTGAGTATTCGACTCCGGACACCGACCCCGAAGCAACGGCGGTCTCTGCCGTCGTCGATGACGTCGACGGAGACGGATACGATGACCTTTTGGTTTTGATTTCAACGTCCGACGGAAAGAAAAGCACCGTTTTCTATTGGTCCGAAGACAGCAAGACTTTCGAGGAGCGCAACTGATGGCGCAAAAAAAACCGAAGGTGCGTCATATTGCCGCATTTCGGGATTTAGGCGGTATTAAAACTTCCGACGGAAGAAAAATCAAACGCAAAAAGCTTTTCAGAAGCGGTCATCACGGTAAGGTGACGGCGGCTGAGGCGGATGTTATGAAGAACGTTTTCGGAGTTACCGATATTGTGGACCTTCGAAGCCCGTCGGAGGTTTCGGAAAAGCCCGACTTTACGCCGAAAGGCGTGAGGTTCCGTCATCTTCCGTCGCTTAACGACGTTGAAAACCCGTCAATCAACAGAAAAAACCGTGCATCGGAGCTTAAACGCCTTATGGAAAAAGAAGGCGGAACGAGGGCACATCTTTGCGAAGTTTACCGTTTGCTTGCGACTAACGAGCTTGCGAAAAATTCTCACAGAGAACTTTTTAAAACAATTATCGAAAGTCGCGGCGGCGTTCTCTGGCACTGTACGCAGGGAAAAGACAGAACGGGTGTCGCAACGGCGCTTGTCCTTTCGGCACTCGGTGTCGACCGTGAAACGGTTATACGGGATTACATGCTGTATAATTCTATGGCGAGAATCAAAAATTTCTTTATCTTTCTTGCGATGACGATACTTTTTCCGGGAAGCCGTAAGGCGAGGTCGCTTGATAATCTGCTGACAGCGCATGAGGAATATATTAACTCTTTTTTCGGTGAAATCGAAGCGAATTTCGGTTCCGTTGAGAATTATATCGAAAATGAACTTTCGGTCGACGGCGATAAAATTGCCGTTTTAAGAAGTAAATATCTTGTGTGACGGTGTGTTGATGCTTTGAAAAAGGAGGGAATATGCCGTATAAACTTGACTTTGATTCGTTTCCCGATTGCATGAGGGAATTTGCGAATTACAAAAGAGCGATTCAAGGCTGTTCGCAGAAAACAGTCGAAGAATATATGACCGACTTGCGAACCTTCGCAAGATATCTCAAAGCGCAAAACATCGGCATCGAGCCTTCCGACGAAGCTTTTTCGAAACTTAAAATCGACGATATGACACTTGAATTTTTCGGCAAAGTCAGACCTACCGAGATAACGGAATTTTTAAGTTATTCAATGGACGGCAGAGGAAACAAGGAAACGACAAGAAGCCGAAAACTGTCGTCGATTAAAGCTTTTTACCGCTATTTCGTTAATAAGGTGCATAAGCTTGAAATAAATCCCGCCGTTGAAATCGAAGCTCCCAAGAAAAGAAAATCGCTCCCGAAACATTTGAGCCTTGATGAGAGCGTTATGCTTTTGGAAACCGTTGAAAACGACGGGGAAAGCGCCAATACGAAAAGGGATTATTGCATTTTAACGCTTTTTTTGAATTGCGGAATGCGTCTTTCGGAGCTTTGCGGAATTAACGTTTCCGATATCGACCGTGACTTGCACTCCTTGAAAGTCGTCGGAAAGGGTAACAAGGAGAGAATTATATACCTCAACGAAGCGTGCCGTGTTGCGATAAGCGATTATCTCCCGGTGAGAAAAGCACAGCTTGAAAAAGGTTGCGAAGAAAAGAAAGCGCTTTTTCTGAGCAGGCTCGGAAAGAGAATTTCAAATAAAACCGTTCAGTGGACGGTCAAAAAATATTTATCCGAAGCGGGCTTGTCTCTTAAAGGATATTCGACTCACAAGCTGCGTCACACTGCGGCAACTCTCATGTATCGTTCGGGCGAAGTGGATATAAGAGTGCTCAAAGATATTCTCGGTCACGAACAGCTCACGACAACGCAAATCTACACTCACGTCAGTGACAAGAACATGGAGGAGGCAATGGCGAAAAACCCGCTTGCGGGAATTAAACCTCATTTGCCGACTGAAAAAAACGGGTAATATAACGGAATAAAAGCCCCGCAGTACGTCTTTTTCGGTACTGCGGGGCTTGTCACTTTAGTTTGAACCTTCGTTATCCGTTAAGTCGATTAACGTTTCGGCGTTTCCCGTAACTTGAGGAAGAACACCGTTCCACTTTTCGATTTTTGAGTATTCTATAATTTCATCCGAGAGGGATGCGCTTATCGTTTTGTTGGCTTCCGCCTCCGCTTCCGCTTTTATTTTCATAGATTCCGCTTCCGCTTCGGCATTTGTGATTGCTGTTTGTTTTTCTGTCTCTGCTTTGAGAAGTTGCTGTTGGGCTACCTGCTTTTCTTCTATTGCCGTGATGAAAGCTTCCGAGAAATCGAAATTAATAATGTTTACGTCGGTTACGTACAGCCCTATGCTGTTAAGCTTTTCGTTAAGTCCCTGAATGAGACCGTCGGAAATCAGAGCACGGTTGGTAACGCTTTCCTCTGCGGTATACTGAGCTGTTATTGCTTTCAGAACTTCGTTGACTGCGGGTACGACCAAAACGGATTCGTACGATGCGCCGATGTTTTTGTAAATGCTGTAGGACTTTGCCGTATCGACTCTGTAGTTAATGGCAAGAGTCGTGTTAACGGTCTGAAGGTCTTTCGAAAACGCTTCGGTTGCGACTTCGAGCTTTACGATTCTGTTGTCGATTTTAACTATTTTCTGAATAAAAGGAACTTTGGCGTGAATTCCTTCCTGAAGAACGCCTTCGTTTACCTTACCGAGAGTGACAACAACGCCGGTGTGGCCTGCTTCGACGATTGTGAAACAGTTCGAGCCGATAATTACTACGGCAAGAACGGCTACTATTGCGATAACTAATTTTTTGATGGGCTTTTTCATTTTCGGGTTTGCTCCTGTTTTATTTGTTTTGTAAAGATTAATGTGTTTTTCGATGAAAATTCGCACTGGAATTTCCGATTTTCATAATTTTTTGTTTTAAACTTTCACATTGCAAATCAACGTCGAAAATAAATGAGTTAAGCGAATGATACGCCGAGCCGAAAAATTGCGAAAGTGTCGTATTTTATTGACGGCATACATGTTTTGTGATATAATTGTTCGCAGGTAACAGGCATAAATTCTCTTTTTCCGATTGGAAAATATCGGCTTCGATTTCGGAAAACCGTATTTTGCCTTTGTTATCAAGACACGACACTGCGTTTTTGAAATGTCGGTGTAACTTTTTCGAGAAGGGACGATGATGATTTGAAAACGGTAATAAACGAAACGTTTGACGAAGAAAGAGCGCTTTATGCGGTTCATGATATACTTGTGAAAGGCTGTGCTTTCGACGGGCCCGCCGACGGTGAGAGCGCACTTAAAGAATGCACGGATGTTATCTGCGACGGTTGCAGCTTTAATTTAAGATATCCGTTTTGGCACAATAAAAATTTAAAAATCGAAAATTGCGAAATGACGGAAAATTGCCGTGCCGCTCTTTGGTATTCCGAAAATACCGAAATACATAACACAAAGCTTTGCGGAATCAAGGCTTTGCGTGAATGTGACGGCGTAAAATTAAAAAAGTGTGATATTATATCTCCCGAATTCGGTTGGTCCGTGAGAAAATGCGAAATGGAAAATTGCCGTGCCGAAAGCGAATACTTTATGTTAAGAGCCGAAAATCTTAATTTCGAAAATGTTCGCATGAAAGGCAAATATTCGTTTCAGTACATAACCGATTCGATTTTCGAAAACTGCGTATTCGACACAAAAGACGCCTTTTGGCATGCGAAAAACGTTACCGTGAAAGACAGCGTCGTGAAAGGTGAATATCTTGCGTGGTACAGCGAGAACGTCACTTTTGAAAACTGTAAAATTACAGGGACACAACCGCTTTGTTACTGCAAAAATTTGAGGCTTATAAACTGCGAGACGGAGGGCGCCGATTTTGCTTTCGAACGTTCCGACGTCGAAGCGGTGCTGACCTCTCCCGTAATCAGCATTAAAAATCCGTTATCGGGTTACATTTACGTACCCGAAGTCGGTGAGATAATTTGCGATATCGAGGGAGCACACGGCAAGGTTGTTGTCGGGGGATGAGACCATACGGCACTTTAAAGCCGAATTTAATAATTGAACGGAAATGTATTAAATATAATCGTATTTATACGGAGGATGAACAGATGAGTTTTATTACTTACGAAGGCGAAAAGAAGATTTTCAGAATCGAAACATCGGACACGCTTTATTGTATGCAAGTTGTGAAAGACAGATACCTTTCTCATTTGTATTACGGAAAAAAGGAAGGAGCCGAGTATGAGGAGCACAAGAGTGCCGTTTACTCATTCGCTCCTTATTATGATGACGGTCCGCTTTGGTACAATTATTTCCCTGATACCGCATGGAGGGAATATTCGGGATTCGATGACGGTGATTTCCGTACTTGCGGTATTAAAATAAGAAACGCAAACGGGGACAGTGCGACGGTTCTCGAATATACGGGATATGAAATATTCAAAGGCAGACGCAAGATTTGCGGAATGCCTTATGCCGAATCAGACGGCGATACGGAGACTCTCGTTATCATAATGAAAGACCCCGTGACGCTTTGCACGGTTAAATGCTATTATACCGTTTTCCCCGAAGAGAACGTTATCTCCCGTTACGTTGCCGTTGAAAACGGAGGAGAGCACGGTGTTACAATCGAGAAATGCATGAGCCTTTTGCTTGATTTGCCTTCCCACGATTATGATATGATAAGCTTATACGGCTCTCATATGAAAGAAAGACGTGTTCAGAGAGTTCCGCTTCATTACGGCTCTCAGAATATTTTCAGCAGAAGAGGCGCATCGAGTCATCAATTCAATCCGTTCACGGCTTTGTGTGACAAGAATGCCGATTTTGAAAACGGCTCGGTTTACGGCTTTAATTTTGTTTGGAGCGGTTCTTTCAGCGATGAAGTCGAAGTTTCTCAAACAGGCTCGGCGAGAGTTTGCATGGGTCTCGGCGAAGAAAATTTCTCATACTGTCTCGGAGCAGGAGAGGAATTTGTTTCTCCCGAAGCCGTAATGACTTATTCCGCCGAAGGCATCGGTAAAATGTCGAGAAATTTCCATAAGTTCACAAACAAGAGAATACTTCCGGCGGAACCTTTCGAGTGCCGTCCCGTTGTTATAAACACATGGGAAGCTTGCTACTTTAGCATTGATGAGCAAAAACTTCTCGATTTTGCGGCAGCGGCAAAACGTGCCGGCATTGATATGGTCGTTATGGACGACGGCTGGTTCGGAAACAGAACGGATGACCATTCGTCTCTCGGAGATTGGTATCCCAACAAAAACAAATTTCCCGACGGGCTCAAGGCTTTTGTTACCAAAATGAAGGCAGGCGGACTTAAATTCGGTATTTGGATAGAGCCCGAAATGATAAATCCCGACTCGGAACTTTACAGGGCGCATCCCGAATGGTGCATAAGGTGCAAGGGCAGAGAGCCGATGTTAGGTCGTTGGCAACTCGTTCTCGACATGGGAAATCCCGCCGTTGTCGAATATTTGAAAGACAGACTTTCCAAAACGTTTGACGGTATTGCCATTGATTATTTCAAGTGGGATATGAACCGTCATCTCTCGCAGGTTGCCTCGTCGGTTCTTCTTCCCGAAAGACAGAAAGAAGCATCTTTCCGTTATATGCTCGGTGTTTACGAACTTTTCGATTGGTTTAC